>JAURLY010000120.1 GCA_030830945.1 Gammaproteobacteria bacterium
GAAATGCTTTTCCAGAAACTCAAGCCCGGAAGCGGCGCGATTCCTCGCATCCTCCACCAATTCAGGGTGGGCTGACGCATCATCCCGATACAAGGTTAGCCAAATGACGATCCCCAAAGGCGGAAATGCTGTGCTTTCGGCAAAGTGCAGCCACTGCAGATAGCTCGCACGGGTTGGTGAACCCACCGCCGGAGCAAGTCGTCCTCCAGCATACTGCTCAAGTATGTATTCAGTAATTGCGCCTGATTCCCCAATAGGCTTGCCTGCGTCTTCAATGACAGGCAGCTTTCCAAGGGGTGTACTCTGGGCAAAGAAGGCAGTTGCGGTCCTTTTGAAATCCACCCTTTCGAGCTCGTACGGTAGGCCCAGTTCTTCGAGTAACCAGGCTATGCGAACTGCCCGTGTGCGTGGGGCAAACCAGAGTTTTATCATGGCGATTTCACCTCGTAGAATTAGTACTTGATGCTCATTATCGTGCAACCAAATGGTACCGCAACCCTGTCTGACCGAGATTGGTATAACCAGGGAATGAATCGCTACACGCGCCGCCGGTTCCCACCCGGCGAAAGAAACTCCAGCTGCCTCCGTCAGGCTCGACGCCATACCATGCGCTGCAAAGCCCTGCGCTTGATGAACTGGTGACGGGTCGAAGAGACCGAAGGGTTGTCTGGGGGTTTCAGGCGGGAAAGGTGTCAGGCGGGGGAGGTGACGGCCTCAGGTATCGGCGAACAAGCATTTCCTGCATTGATGGCTGCCGCGAACAACGAACGAGAGAAATACCACTTCGGCATCCTTTTACAGTTGGAATCCGGGACCAAGGTGTGTCTGCGGCCGTTCCTGCAAACGCAGGGTATGGAATTTGTGGAGAGCCAAGGATTTGTAACAGGTTTCCAGGACCGAACTCCGAACCTGGGCCGAACTGCTAAGTTTCTGATTCGTATGAAAAATTAGTAATTCGCCAACTATACATCGGGCTATAATCCAGCCCGGTATGAATGGATAGCAGGTGAGTCTGGGTACGATGGATGGTTTTCAAGTGAAGGGCGATGTAGCGCACGGTTTTGAGTCGGTTAAACAGCTTTTTACGCAACAAATGCGCACTCTGGCAGAGGATAACGCCCAGCTATGTGTCTACCACCGTGGAAAGAAAGTGGTGGACCTGTGGGCATCTGCCACCGGTGATGAGACCTTCGCGGCGGATTCCCTGGTCAATATTTTCAGCAGTGGCAAGAGCCTGGAGGCCATTGCCGTCGGCACTCTTGTCAGCCGCGGTCTTCTTGAGTACGACGCAAGGATTACGCAATACTGGCCCGAGTTTGGAGCCAAGGGCAAGGATGGGGTAACGGTTGCCGACCTGATGCGGCACGAGGCCGGCCTTGCCAATTTCGATACCCCCCTCGATGCTGAGGACCTGTTTACTGACAACATCAAGAACAACGCCGTTGGCCAGGTGATAGAGCAACACGAACTGAGCTACAAGGCAGGTCGTAAGCGCGAGTACCACGCCATCACACGTGGCTGGATCGTCAATGAGCTGTTTCGTCGCGTTGATCCAGGCGGTCGTACCATAGGCGAGTTTCTGCGGCAGGAAATCAGTGGCCCACTGGGCGCGGATGTTTTCGTGGGTGTACAGGAAAAGGAGCGGCAGCGCATGTTCCCGGTAAAGCCGCTGGGCTTTGGCTACCAGATTTGGCAGAGCCTGTTGCCGCGCTTCCTGGGCAGGCGAGTGTTGCACAACGTTTTCCAGTTGGTTGCCCGTATTGGCAAGATGATTCCCGCCTTTATCACGGGTGGGCGCAATTCGAGGCCGCCACCGGCTTTCAGCGAGATGACCGGCCTGGACTATTTCAATGCCCACGATTTTGGCAAGGGAGAAACGTCCTCCGCCAATGCCACCTGCTCCGCTCGCGGCCTGGCAATGGTCGGCGCTATCATGTCTGCCGGTGGTAGTCTGGACGGCAGGGAGTTTCTCTCCGAGAGCGCCTGGCGGGCTCTGCACGCGAAACCCATAGAGTCCATGATGGGAGCAGTCATGCCCACTCGCTTCACCCAGGGCGGGGTGGACTGCTTCCGCCCCTGTGCGCCCGGAAGTCCCATTTTCGAGCGGGCTTTTAACCAGGGACGCGAAGGCTTTTATGGCTGGATGGGTTTTGGCGGGTCCATCTTTCAGTGGCACCCGGGCAAGGATATCAGCTTCGCTTTTGTGCCCACGTCCTTGCACTACCTGGATTTTCTGAACGAACGGGGCAAATGCTACCAGGCGGAAGTTCTGCGCTGCGTAGGGAACTTAAGCGCCGCCGTTTGAATCAAGGACGCTACTGACTAGTTAACTCAAGGCCCTGGACTGGCGCTACACAAGTTCAGCCCGCTCGTCCGAAAACGAGTAATTTGGCATCACATTGAGGCTTATCCGTTGGGGTTTGGGGCATGCGATAGCCATTTTACGAGCAAAAATAAGTTAACTTGTCAGTAACCGAAGGAGGCCGCGGGGGAGGAGGGATCATCAGATGCGGCCGTCCGCCAAATGCAATATCTGACGGCAGCGTGTTGGCCCCCCCACTCCAGACTGCGAGTTGTGACCCATACTCATGGCATGGTCGGGAAGTGTAAGTAGTCTTGTCGTGAAATCAGTGGCAGCCTTTGTCTGGACTGCCCACAGATACTTCTTGGATGGAAAGTGGCCAGATAATTGGACTAACGTCGTCCAATTTTCTACAGCGGAGTCTGTGCCCGGCTTTTCAATTTTAATTGATGATAACGATACGCCGATAGAATCAGAGCAATCGCAGTCAATGGCATCACCACCAACATCACCATGCTGAAATCGTTCATCGCATCGTGCTGAGTAGCAGCCATAATCAAGTAAGCTGTGTAGGCGACGTAATAAAATAAGAACAGTGCCCCATTCCACCGACTGATCACATAACCGGAAAAGAATATCGGTAAGCACATCAGTGCAACACCGATCATGACCGGAATATCGAAACTAATCGCCACGGCTGGAACTGCAATGCCGCTGGGGGCAACGATGCTGGAAAGCCCCAATACAGATAAAAGGTTAAAGATATTACTGCCGACGATATTTCCAACTGCAATATCGCGCTCACCACGAATGGCTGCAATCACAGAAGTGGCCAGTTCGGGCAAGGACGTGCCTGCCGCCACTATGGTTAAACCGATAATTAATTCGCTCACGCCGAAATATTGGGCAATAGTGATCGCACTCCCAACCAACCATTGCGAGCCCAAAACCAACAAAAACAATCCGCCAAAAATCGACGCTCCATCGCGTAAGTAATGTATGGAGCCATCAGTATCTTTGTCAGCATATTCCGCTGCATAATCGGCTCTCACATCGGCGTCGGTTTCCCTGCGGCTCTGGAAAATCAGGAAAACCGTATAGATTAAAATACCCGCAAATAAAACTGCACCTTCCGACCTGCCAACATTTCCATCCAGTCCAAAAAGCAGCACTAACAGGGACGCGACGATCATTAAGGGCACATCCAGACGCACCAGTTGTTGATTGACGATCAATGGTGTTACCAGAGCGGAGATGCCCAAAATCAGCAGTATGTTAAAGATATTGCTGCCGACGACATTGCCCAGGGCAAGATCTGCCTGACCCGCAAAGGCTGCACCAATACTTACGGCCATCTCCGGTGCGCTGGTGCCGAAAGCAACGATTGTCAGGCCGATAACCAAGGGTGAAACGCCAAATGAAGCCGCTAAGCTAGCGGCACCTTTCACTAACAAATTAGCGCCAGCCACCAGCAAGACCAAACCCAGAGCTAAAAAGCCAATTGTTTCCATTTATCAGAACACCTAAAGAAGAATGTAAGAATAATTTTGCAAGCAGTGGTCTCGCCCTGCTCCAGCCGAAGTGACGCGATCAATGGTCCGCAGATCGGTGTGTCGCATCCTTGGCCCACTTCAGGGTTTTGGACATCAGGAAATCCGTCCAGGCGATACCGATAGCAGAGAGGATAAACACCGTATGAATAATTGTCTGCCACATAACGCCTGCCTCTGTATAGTCAGAATCGTCAGCCCCGAGCATATTGATCGCAATAAATGTCTTTAGAAGGTGTATCGAACTGATCCCGATAATCGCCATCGCCAGCTTTACCTTGAGCACAGTGGCGTTTACATGGCTGAGCCACTCCGGCTGATCCGGGTGCCCCTGTAAGCGAAGCCTGGACACAAAGGTCTCGTAACCGCCCACGATCACCATCACCAGCAGGTTGGAGATCATCACTACGTCGATAAGGCCCAGCACAGCCAGCATGATCAACTGTTCACTCAGGGAAGTGGCGCCGCCGATAAGGTGCATCAGCTCCTTCATAAACAGGACGACATATACGCCCTGCGCCACAATCAGCCCAAGGTACAGGGGTAGTTGCAGCCAGCGTGAGCTGAAGATGAGTTTGGATAGTGGTGACATCATGGGGGGCGTTGCATTGGTCATGGATTATTCCAGATTGAATTTGATCGGTACCATCTCACTATGCTGATGAATTGGAAATTCGCCATGCACTGGCAGATTCTACCTAAAAAAGAATACAAGTGTAATCGAACTATTCGATACTATTATCAGTAATTATCGATGTGACAGTAATCATCGCCTCGCACAACCATCGTTCGGATTTGACAAGCATCAGCTGGTGTAAATGCGGATAGTGATACAGGCGTCTATCGACTCCTCATCATATAGGGGGACACCGGCATTTATTACACTGATTTTGCGAAGATCTTTTAATGGAAAGAATACCGAAGTCCCACGCAGGAGCCATTATAGGCATAGCCGGCCTGCAGATTGAACGGGTAAAACGCAGCCGGGGTATTGAGGTATGGGCCAGGGTAGGCACAGGGTCAAGGCTGCCAATCAGTCGTCCAGCCTGATTTCAACCAATATCAACTTTCCGGCGATTGTTGCCAGACTTGCCTCAACTACTTCCCCGTGAGCATCCAACTTAAGACCGTAGACCTTGGCGTCTCTGGGCAGGGCGCGGATGAAACGGCGCACTCCTTCCCGCAATGCCTCGCTATCACCTTCCAGCAATACCGCAGTGCCAGGGTAGCGCTGGCGGGCGATCTCCAGTTCAACTTTTACTCCCTCTCCCCGGAAGTTCAGCCACCACCGGGTGCTCTGGTTGGACAGCAGGCGCACAACATTGCCTTCGCAAGTGTAACTCAGTGGCGTGTTGAGCTTACGGCCACTCTTGCGACCAGTAAAGTGGACGATACCTATGTTGTGGCTGGTTATGCCATGTAGCGGTGATCTGAGCAGGCTGCGCACTAGCGGGTTGAGAAAGTAGCGGTAAAACCTGTTGCTTGAACTCATGGTGCTGGCTCGCCTGTGGCTCTAGTTGAATAGGTGGCAGTTTATACCGGACACATAGGTAACACATTCCAAACGGAACTCCCCCGACTCTGGATTATGGGTCTAGCCCAAAATCCTATAAAAGCCGGACGGTGTGTTCTATAAAAAACCTATAAAAAACAATAAGATGGTGTGCCCACAAGTACTTATCGGTCCGGCCTCCCGGCTTCGAGCTGCCGATTATGAGGAGCTGTTGCGGGGCAGCGCCGTGGCAATGCTTGATTTTATCCTGGAGTTGAGCGACGAGATCGATCTGGTGCCCGCTGCGCTTGACGATAAATCAAAGATGAACTAAGCATAATACTCCAGCTGGCTTACTTCTCCTTAACGGGGAGCTGACTATGCAATACCATCGATCTTTTCCGCTTGCTTTCCCACTGATAACGACTGTTTTTCTCGCACTGCCGGGCTGCAAGTTGGAGATCAGGGTCCCCCTCGATGGCAGGGTAGTCAGTTCCGATGGGGCCTACGTCTGTGAAGCAGGGCAAACCTGCGTAATTGATGTTGTCGATCTCTTTTTCGATGAAACTTTTATAGCCGAACCCGCCGCAGGCTTCTCCTTCACCGGCTGGAAGTATAGAGATCGTTACCTGTGTGGCGGTGAAACCACACCTTGCAAGCTTTCCACTGCAGGTTTCGAGGCCAATCCTGCGCTGCAGGCGGTCCTGGAGTCGGATGAAACCTTTATTCTTCAGCCACGCTTCAGTTTCACACCTGCA
>JAURLY010000121.1 GCA_030830945.1 Gammaproteobacteria bacterium
AAGCATGGCTAGATTTAGCCAGTGACGTCCAGGCAAGAGCATCGGCTTGCCACCAATTTTGGCACTGAGCTTCAGGTAGGCAATCACCGAGCCCGAAAAGGTCAGGGCGCCAATAAGAACGCCGACATAAATTTCTACGTCATGAATGGTCTTTTCCACGCCGCTGTAGCCGTGACCATGATCCATGAAGGTGGCGAAACCAACCAAAACGGCAGCCAAACCGACCAGACTGTGAAGGATGGCCACCAGCTCAGGCATCTGTGTCATCTGAACTTTTGAAGCGAGAAGCAAGCCGATGATCGAGCCCGCCGCGATGGCACCGATCAGAATCGCGTAATTCGCGGAAACCACACCAAAGACGGTAGCGATCAGGGCGAGTGCCATGCCCGCCATGCCATAGATATTGCCGCGTTTAGCGGTTTCCTGAGAGCTGAGTCCGCCCAGCGCCAGAATAAACAGGATGGAAGCCCCAACGTATGAGGCAGTTAGTACACCTTGAGATAACATGTTTTAACTCTCCTTATTTCTGGAACATGGCCAACATGCGTCGGGTGACAGCAAAGCCGCCGACGATGTTGATGCTGGTGATAAGTACGGCGGTTGCAGCCAGATAGAGCATCCATTTGTCAGGTGAACTGATCTGGATGAGTGCCCCAATAATAATGATGCTGCTAATTGCATTGGTCACACTCATCAAAGGCGTATGCAATGAGGGTTTGACGTTCCAGATCACCATATAGCCAACAAAACATGCCAGCACAAAGACGGTGAAATGAGCCATAAATGAGGCCGGCGCCACAGAGCCGAGTCCCAATAGAGCGACACCAGCAATAACGAAAGCAATCAGACTGCCTAACCAGGTGTTTTTAGGCTCCAGTGGTTCGGCTGGCTCTTCTTGTGCTTCCTGGGTTGGAGGCGGCTTGGGTGCAGAGCTAATCTTGGGCGCGGGGGGAGGCCAAGTCACCTTGCCTTCCTTGACGCAGGTTGCCCCGCGTATTACTTCGTCATCCATATCTATGTTGATGTTGCCATCGCTGTCAGGACACATATCCGATAGCAGGTGTCTCAGATTCGTGGCATACAGTTGACTCGACTGGGTTGGTAACCGGCTGGGAAGATCGGTATAACCAATCAGGGTAACGCCATGTTTGACGACAACCTCGTTGGCCTCGGTCAACTTACAGTTGCCGCCCATTTCGGCGGCTAGATCAACAATCACACTGCCTTCATTCATCGACTTCACCATTTCCTCTGTCCAGAGTTCAGGTGCAGGACGTCCCGGAATCAGGGCTGTGGTTATTACGATATCTACTTCTTTGGCCTGTTCAGCAAACAGCGCCATTTCGGCTGCGATAAACTCGTCGCTCTTCACCTTGGCATAGCCACCATCCCCGCTGCCGTCTTCATCGTCAAAGTCCAGCATCAGGAATTCCCCACCCAGGCTCTCCACCTGATCCTTCACTTCAGGGCGGGTGTCGAAGGCGCGGACGATGGCGCCCATAGAGGCGGCGGTTCCAATGGCTGAAAGCCCGGCAACGCCTGCGCCAATGACCAGAATCTTGGCCGGCGGGATTTTACCCGCCGCCGTAATTTGGCCGGTAAAAAAGCGACCAAAATGCTGGGCTGCTTCCACGATGGCACGGTAACCGGCAATGTTCGCCATGGATGAAAGGCCATCCATTTTTTGTGCGCGGGAAATTCGAGGGATTCCCTCAATGGCCAATGCATTTATATTTTTATCGGCAAAAGTTTGCAGGAGTTCCGGGTTCTGTGCCGGCGCCATGAAACTAATAAGTGTCTGCCCAGCTTTTAGCAGTTCGGTTTCATTGATCCCCAGCCCAGGGTGTTCCTGCGGCGCGCGGACTTTTAAAATAATATTGCTGGAATCCCAGATCGCGCGGGTGTCACCTGTGACCGTCGCGCCGGCTTCTTCATAGGCGGAATCAGTGAATTTTGCGGCATCGCCAGCACCTGACTCTACGACTACTTCAAACCCCAGTTTTAGCAACTGGCCGACAACATCGGGCGTGGTTGCGACCCGGCGTTCATTTGCGCGGACTTCTTTTGGAATACCTATACGCATTGGTTGGTTCTCCTGTCATTGGGGCGTGCCCCGTGTTTAGCCTTTTTTTGGCGAACTGAATTGAAAACTTAGTCCTGTCTACAGAAGTAAAGCTTCTAGAAAATTAACGAACCAGATTGCTTGGCAGGCTCATATCAAGCTGAAAACAGGCAAAGCTCTCTCGCAGGAGGGCTTTGTATGTGCATTATTGTACGCGCTAAAACTGTATACAATATACTTTTATTTATAATTTTAAGTTTTCTGCAACTAAATTTTGCAGTCAACACTAATTTACAGTTATAAAGGCCATTATTCACTTTGCATGGGGATTCTACAAATGGCAGACGGATTAAATCTTATGCTTTACGGCATGGGTACAGTTTTTGTATTTCTTGCGCTGTTGGTCGTCTGTACAAATGTTATGTCCGCCTTGGTGCTGCGTTTTTATCCTGAAACGCTCGTCGAAGCGCCATCCCCGGTGAAACGTCAAAAAACACAGGATCCTCGAATGATCGCTGTCATTGAAGCAGCGATAGCCGAACACAGAAAATCTAGATAATTTACGGTATTACTATGAGTGACAACAAGGCGCCCCTTGGAATTACTGACGTGGTTCTGCGAGATGGCCACCAATCGTTATTTGCAACTCGCATGCGTATTGATGACATGCTTCCCATAGCAGAAAAGCTGGACCAGGTAGGCTACTGGTCTTTGGAAACCTGGGGTGGCGCAACCTTTGATGCCTGTATCCGTTATCTCGGTGAGGATCCCTGGGAGCGTATTAGGGAGCTTAAGAAAGCCATGCCTAATACGCCAATGCAAATGTTGCTTCGCGGGCAGAATCTTTTGGGTTATCGCCATTACGCGGATGATGTGGTTGACAGGTTCGTCGAACGCTGTGCGGTAAATGGCGTGGATGTTTTTCGTGTGTTTGATGCCATGAATGACATGCGCAACATCGAACGCGCACTCAAAGCGGTTAAAAACGTTGGCAAGCTCGCACAGGGAACACTCTCGTACACTATCAGCCCAGTTCACAACATGGATTTGTGGATTTCCATGGCCAAGCAGATCGAAGATATGGGGGCTGACTCTATATGCATTAAGGACATGGCTGGGTTGCTCAAGCCCTATACCGGTTATGAGTTGGTGAGAAGGTTAAAGGCTGAATGTGATTTGCCTGTACATATGCAGTGTCATGCCACCACGGGTATGTCCACGGCGACAGCAATTAAATGTGTCGAAGCAGGGATAGACAACATTGATACATCTATTTCATCCATGTCCATGACTTATGGGCACTCTCCCACAGAATCATTGGTCGCTATTCTGGAAGATACCGAACGTGCCACTGGCCTGGACTTAAATCTGCTTCAGGATATTGCCACTTACTTCCGTGGTGTGCGTAAAAAATACGCCAAATTTGAGGGCTCTCTCAAAGGTATTGATGCACGCATACTCATCGCCCAGGTCCCTGGCGGAATGCTGACCAACATGGAGAGCCAGCTGCGCGACCAGGGCGCTGAGGACAAGTTTGACGCCGTTTTGGAAGAAATTCCCAGAGTTCGAGAAGATCTTGGATTGATTCCTCTCGTGACACCAACGTCGCAAATTGTCGGCACCCAAGCCGTTTTAAACGTACTTACAGGTGAGCGCTACAAAAGTATTTCCAAGGAAACTTCAGGAATTCTCAAGGGAGAATATGGTGCGACACCAGCGCCAATTAATGAAGAATTACAGAAAAAAGTTCTCGATGGCGCGGAGCCTATCACCTGCCGACCAGCCGATCTGCTAACGCCGGAAATGGACAAGCTATCTTCAGAACTTGCTGAAATTTCTGCAGAGAAAAAGATCGACCTGGCTGAGGGTGATCGCCTGATAGATGATGTGTTGACTTACGCACTTTTCCCCCAGATTGGTCTCAAGTTTCTTGAGAACAGGGGCAACCCAGACGCGTTCGAGCCTGTTCCGACAGGCAGGGAAACAGGTGCGCCGACCACTGATGCCGGGGACGAGGTATACACCGTATCGGTCGAAGGTGTCAGTTATACCGTTAGCGTATCTGCGGGAGGTGATGTCACTGGTATGGTGCCAGTAACAGGTGGAGCGGCGGCTGCAGATGTAGGGGCTTCCGCTGGTGCGGTTCCTGATGGGGGCGATCCCGTGCCCGCGCCATTGGCCGGAAACATATTCAAAATTGTGGTTAAGCCCGGACAACAAGTTGAAGAAGGCGACACACTGATGATACTTGAGGCCATGAAAATGGAAACCAATGTCAGTGCCTCTAGGGCAGGTACGGTTGGTAGCATCAATGTGTCTGAAGGCGACAAAGTCACTGTCGGCGATACCCTCTTGCATATCGCCTAGGAGCCAGATTAATGGAACATCTGAATTTGCTTTGGCAAGCTTCCGGGCTTTATCACCTGCAGCCTAATCAGGCGGTGATGATACTGATTGGCCTTCTTTTATTATTTCTGGCCATCAGGAAGCAGTTTGAACCCTTATTACTTGTACCCATAGGCTTTGGCGGTATCCTCGCCAATATTCCCGGTGCAGACCTGGCGCTAACCGCGACTGAGCGAATGCTAAATGCGGGCGACCCGGAAACTATGGCGGCCCTAGCCAGCATTTTGGGGCTTTCAGAAACAACTGATCTATACAGCCTCAAGGCAGCGCTTGAGTCAGCACCTGCTGCGATTCAGGCGACCGCGGCTCAAATGGCCTATGACTTTGGATATAGCAGCGGAATGCTCGCCAATTTTTATGATGTGGCTATTGGCAGTGGGGCGGCACCGCTCATAATTTTTATGGGAGTAGGTGCAATGACAGACTTTGGTCCGTTGTTGGCCAACCCAAAAACCCTGTTTCTCGGTGCGGCAGCACAGTTTGGTATTTTTTCGACGGTGCTAGGTGCCGTGGCTATTTCCCAATTGGGTTGGGTGGACTTTAGCATTGCCGACGCTGCGGCCATTGGGATTATTGGTGGTGCGGACGGTCCGACCGCTATTTATGTTGCATCCATACTCGCTCCCGATCTGCTCGGGGCAATTGCCGTGGCTGCATACTCTTATATGGCCTTGGTTCCACTAATCCAACCGCCAATCATGCGTGCTTTAACAACTGAGGCCGAGCGCAAGATAGAGATGAAACAGCTGCGACAGGTATCCCAGCGAGAAAAAATCATCTTTCCGCAGATACTCTTGTTACTTGTCGCTATATTCTTGCCTGATGCTGCCCCACTGTTGGGCATGTTTTGCTTCGGGAATCTGATGAAAGAATGTGGCGTAGTCGCTCGATTGAGTGATACCGCCCAAAATGCCTTGATTAATATTACGACTATTTTCCTGGGCCTTTCGGTAGGGTCAAAGCTGGTCGCGGATAAATTTTTGGACCCCAAAACCTTAATGATTTTGGCGTTAGGAATTGTTGCGTTTGGTATTGGGACAGCCATGGGTGTATTGATGGCCAAGTTTATGAACAAGATCAGCAAATCCCAGATTAACCCCTTGATTGGATCGGCGGGTGTTTCAGCTGTGCCGATGGCAGCACGCGTATCTAACAAGATTGGGTTACAGGCCAACCCCCAAAATTTCCTTTTGATGCACGCTATGGGCCCGAACGTGGCTGGAGTTATTGGCTCCGCGGTAGCTGCAGGTGTGATGATCTCGATCGTTTCCGGGATGCAATAGTTAGTCGGCCTTCCTGTTTTTTCAGTCCTGTGGTTGCAAAAATGGGGGGCACCGCTTTCCAGGAATGCCTCTAAACAAAAGGCATCGTCTGTTTAATAAAACAGGTTTTCTGTATACAACGAGCTCTTCCTTTGCGTTAACATGCCTTCGGCTTGACCAAAACGTTGACGCTTTCTGATTTAGTATCGCTCTCAGGCCGGGTTTTTCTTCCTTTAGGATAGGGTTTCAAGTGAGTAAAAATGTCCGCAATGCGCTAATTGTGCTGGTCCTGATTTTGACTTGGCTAATCTCTGGCGTGTTCTTTAAAAGCTCCGAAAGTACTGAAGGTGTTACCTCTGACGAAAGTCTGGATAGCACCCTGGTTGAGGTAGTAGACATTGTTGCTGTTCCTCATCGCCCCGTCATGAAGTTCAATGCTTACACAGAGCCATTTCGATCCGTGAATGTCTCTGCCGAAACCGCAGGCGCCGTAATATCCACTCCTGCCAAGGAAGGTTCTTTGGTTGAAAAGGGGGAGCTTCTTGCTCAGCTAAACCCTGAAGAGAGGGAATTGCGGGTTCGCCAAGCCAGGGCAACTTTGCAACAGCGTGAAATTGAATTTGACGCGGCCCGCGATTTAAATGCAAAAAACTTGTTGTCCAGCGCCGAGGTTGCCAAGGCAGAAGCAGAGCTTGAATCAGCGCGAGCTTCACTCGAAGCCGCGGAGCTGGAACTGCGACGCTCTGCTATCCGCGCTCCTATTTCCGGTGTGTTTAACCAGAGATATGTGGAAGAGGGAGACTTCATGCAGCGAGGTGTCGCCTTTGGTCAGATGCTCCAGTTAGATCCATTAAAGGTAATATTTCAGGTTAGTGAACAAGAAGTTTTAAAACTGGAT
The DNA here is from genome assembly GCA_030830945.1 of Gammaproteobacteria bacterium. Lineage (GTDB taxonomy): Bacteria > Pseudomonadota > Gammaproteobacteria > Pseudomonadales > GM7GCV1 > GM7GCV1. The sequence goes on from JAURLY010000121.1 coordinate 6,629, forward strand.
TCGAATACCCGAATCGATTTTCAGATGGATGAGGGACCGAGGGTGTCCGGTCAATTCTTCTATCGCTCTGCCAAGGCCAATGACAGTAATCGGGCATTTCAGGTAGAGGCACTACTGGATAATTCTGCCGGGGAGCTGCTGTCAGATTTGAGTGGCACAGTTCAAGTATATGGCAAAGAGCAAATGGCGCACCCAGTGCCTGCATCGGCCATGTCACTCAATGCCTCGGGTCAGCTTTTTGTGAAATCAGTCGACCAGAATAATCAGGTTGAGGTTCACAGTATCAATATTATTTCTGACGAGCCGGGTATGGTTTGGGTGACAGGTTTGCCGGAGACCGTTCGTCTTATCATCACAGGACACGAATATGTCGGTGAAGGCCAGCAAGTTGAAATAAGTCTGAAGCCTGAGACCGAAATAGGAAGCCTCTAATGAAACTGGTCGATCTGGCTATTCGTCAGCACAAAGCCAGTTATTCACTAATCGTCTTTGTGTTGTTGTCCGGCATTATGGCTCGGGCATTTATGACGATCGAAACATTTCCAAATGTGATTGTTCCTGTAGTTGTCACCTCAGTATTTCACCCCGGTATATCACCTGAAGATGCCGCCCGGCTCCTTGCCAAGCCGATAGAGCAAGAGCTTAGATCGATAGATGGCATTGTCGAGATCAGCTCAACCACGCGGGAAAGTGTGGCTTATGTCGTCACTGAGTTCGATACGAATATAGACATTGATGTTGCCGTGTTAAATACACGTGCCGCGGTTGATCGTGCTAAAGCGGAATTCCCAGATAATACCGACGAGCCGGTGGTGAATGAAATTGCGGCCCAGGGAAATTTGGTGGTCGTGGTGTCATTTTTGAGTGATGTTGCCGACGAGCGCGAGCTATACCAGTTAGCGCGTTCCTTTCGGGATGACTTGGAAGGCATGCCCGATGTTCTTCAGGCAGAAATTAAAGGCGCTCGCGAAGAGGTGGCGGAGATCTATATGGACCCCACCAAGTTGGAGTTTTACGGGATTACCGCGACAGAAATCGGCAATCTTGTTCGATCAAACAACGTCTTGATTCCTGCAGGTGACCTGGATGCCGGTAGTGGTAACTTTGGCGTCAAGATTCCCAGCCTTGTTGAAACCATCGACGATCTAAAAAAATTACCGGTTCGCTCAACTTCCGGTGGCGTTGTGACTCTTGATCAAATAGCGGATGTACGTCGTACGTTTAAGGACGCTACCGGATTCAGCCGGGTTAATGGCAAGCAAACCATTGCCATTGAAATTACCAAGCGTCTCAATGCCAATACGATAGATACAGTTTTGGATGTGCGGGATTTCGTTGAACAGAATGCAGACCGTATTCCCCAACATGTGGATGTGGAATATGTTTTTGATACGTCCACGGGTATTAAGGAAACGGTAGAAGAATTATCAGGTAACGTTGTTTCAGCTATGGCGCTGGTCATGGTGATCGTTGTGGCATCGCTGGGTTTTCGCTCCGGCATGCTGGTCGGTTTCGGCATACCTTTCTCCCTTCTGGGTTCAGGCATTGTTGTTTACCTGATGGGATTTTCTTTTAATTTTATGGTGATTTTTGGCTTGCTGCTGTCGCTCGGTATGTTGATTGACGGTGCCCTGGTCGTCACCGAATATGCCAGCAGGAAGCTCTCAGAGGGTGCCAGCACTTATGATGCCTATGTCGGCGCTGCACGACGCATGGCAATCCCGATTATTGCTTCAACCCTGACGACATTGGCGGCATTTCTTCCTCTTATGTTTTGGCCTGGGGTCGTCGGCGATTTTATGGCGATCCTTCCCGTCACCGTTTTTTCTGTATTGATCTGGTCGCTGGTATTTTCGTTATTGGTCGTACCCATACTTGGCGTTCGATTGCTTACATCAAAACCTGGCAAGGTACTGAATCCCGGGGATGGCGATGATGCCGGTGTTGAGTTTCAGGGACTGCGAAATTTGTATTTAAAGTTGCTCAAAGGGTGCCTTGGTCGGCCCGCAATTACTTTTTCGGCAATAATACTGATGCTGGTGTCTATTTTTCTGGCCTATGGAAAATTCAATGCTGGTACCGTTTTCGGCTCGGCGGAAAGTGAGGACTCATTTACCACTATGTCGATTCGGGCTCAGGGCAATCTTACTGTTGCCGAAAAAATTGAGATGGTAAGACTGGTCGAAGATCGCCTGGCCGAGATCCCAGAGGTGAAGTCCTATTATGTGAGTACCAACGGTATTTCTTCGGGAGGTGCCAGACCTCGAGATGAGATTGCAGGTGTCTTGTTAGAGCTTTTACATTCAAGGGATCGGGAGCTCACCAGTACCGAGGCGCTGGATAAAGTGCGGGCCCATACGGATGATATTCCGGGCATTATTGTTCAGGTTAATAAAATCGAGAATGGTCCCCCGGTAGGGAAGGATGTCCAGATAGAGCTCTCTTCGGAAAATCGTGAGCAGTTGCATGATATTGCCCGAAAAGTGCGCAACAAACTGGATGGCATGCCCGGTTTGATCGACGTGGAAGACACGCTTTCTCTGCCCGGGATTGAGTGGCAATTTATCGTCGATAAAGCGGCCGCGGCCATGCAGGGTGTCAATGTTCTGCAGATAGGTCAGGTAGTTCAGATGGTGACCGATGGGCTATATCTGGGTGAATTCAGGCCTGATGATGCAGATGAGGAAGTGGAAATTCGACTGCGTTTCCCTGAGAGCTTCCGCAGCCTGGATGCCCTGAAACGTCTTCGTGTGGAAACGTCCGATGGGGCTGTACCCATTGCGCCTTTTGTCTCCATGGAGGCGCGGCCCAGGGTCGACGTGATTCAGCGAGTTGATTCAGCTGAAGTGGTTAGCGTTTCCGCTTATACCCGTGAAGGCATTCTCGCCAGTGATATGGTTGCTGAAATTGACGACTGGATGGTCAGTGAAGGTCTTTCCGGACAAATCAATTATCGTTTTCGAGGAGCCAGTGAAGAGACGGATGAATCGGCCAGATTCTTGTCTACAGCCTTTAGTCTGGCGATGTTCCTGATGTTG
>JAURLY010000122.1 GCA_030830945.1 Gammaproteobacteria bacterium
AGAGATGTTGTGCGGATCAGTTCCCCAAAAGTCTTCAGCTGGCTGGGTTATTCCACTGGGCACGTTTCGGTTGTCCAGCAACCAGTGCGTCTTCGCCGGTGCGTTCAATGTCCAGTCGTTTCGACCAGAGTCAGTTAGCTGAAAGTAGGGGTGATAGCCAATGGCATTGGGCATAGGCTCTGTGCTCAGGTTATCGATGCGAGTATGCACCTCCAGAGCACCACCGGAGAGTCGATAGGTGACGGTTAGGGTGTGGGCAAACGGGAACTGAGCCATGTAGTCTGGCACTTTGTAGTAATCCAGCTTGCTAGTCACCCAGGCACTATTTGCATCGGCGCCGGAGTCGATTACCTCCCAGGTGCTGGCGTTCATCAGGTACCCGTGAATAGGGATGGGTGCACGGATATTGCCGAGTTCCGTATCAAAATAGTACTTTTTGCCATTGGCATAAAATGCGGGTTCATCAAGGCGGTTGGCAAAAGGAGCCATAAGGGGCACACCATTAAGCCCCGGGTTGGCGCGCATGTCGTCGACGGATTTAACGTTGTTCATACGAATGACGTTTTTGCCGTTCACCACCATTTCATAGGGGTTGTTCACAGGGGTTAACACCGAAATTACCGTGTCATTCCCGGTATCCCTGAGTTGCACAACGTCTCCGTGGGTTTCGATAGAGTAGGGCTGGGCGGCACAACCATAGCTGGTTGCCATGAAAAGCACGCACAGGGAAAATTTAAGTCCAAGTTTCTTCACTTTTTTCTCCTTGGTTTTTATTTGCTGTGTCTGAATGACTCAAAGAGCCCTAAGAGCAGCGTATTTAATGCATGTATTTATAAGTAATTCGGAACTGTTGGCGAATTTAAAGTATTGCATAAGCCGCCATGCTTAATGGTATAGCTCTGACAATAGTTTTGATTTATTCCCCCTAATGCCAACTAAGGCATACACCTGTTTATTGTATGCAGCTTGTCGGGTATGAACAATCAATGCCTATGGGCTTTTTATGAAGACTAGTTCAGCTAACAGGCTTTATTATCCCGCCATATGGTTAAAAACCTTCGGTACTTATCCAAAAACTTTCTTCCCAGGATTCGCCGGGTTGTATGTACTGAAGTTCGTCGTAAAGCCCTTTGTGAGCCAGATTCATCGAGTTGTTAATGCCAACCATAGGCTCAAGCGCAATAAACCCACGATTCCAGGGGGCGGGTTCACCCTCGGTGGCACTTAGCGGAATATCAGGGCCTGTGCTTACGGGTGTAACGTCGGTGGAACGGTTTCTACGAGTACCTTCCCTTGGTGGCCGTGGTACGGTCGAATAGATCAGCACGGTTTTGTATTTTTCCCCGATCGTTATAGAGACGCTTTGTTGTTTTCCGCTCATGGTAAAAGTTGCCCGACCCTGGCTGTCGCGTTCCATGTCGGTGAAAACATCATCAATTAGCCTGGTCGAGAAATCGCTAAGGGGGATGTTATGCGGGTCTGTTCCCCAAAAATCTTCAGCCGGTTGTGTCACGCCGCTGGGAACGTTGCGGCTATCGCCCGGCCAATGGGTTTTTGCCGGTGCATTTAGCGTCCAGTCGTCGCGTACGGAATCAGTCAGCTGTAAGTAGGGATGGTAACCAATGGCATTGGGCATTGGCTCATTGCTCAGGTTATCGATGCGGGTATGCACCTCCAGAGCCCCCTCTGATAACCGATGGGTTACAGTTAAAACATGGGCAAATGGGAACTGCGCCATGTAATCAGGCTCTTTGTAGAACTCCAGTTTGCTGGTTACCCAGGCGCTATTTGCATCGGCACCGGAGTCGATCACTTCCCAGGTGCTGGCGTTCATCAGGTACCCGTGGATGGGAACGGGCGCACGAATATTGCCGAGTTCCGTATCAAAGTAGTATTTTTTGCCATTGGCATAGAAGGCGGGCTCATCAAGTTGGTTGGCAAATGGAGCCATCAGGGGAACGCCGTTAAGGTTCGGTCTCGCCCGCATGTCGTCGACGGATTTAACGTTCGCCATTCGGATGACGTTTTTGCCGTTCACCACCATTTCATAGGGATTGTTCACGGGGGTTAACACCGAAATTACGGTGTCATTCCCGACATCCCTGAGTTGCATAACGTCTCCGTGGGTTTCGATGGAGTAGGGCTGGGCGGCACAACCATAGCTGGTTGCCATGAAAAGCACGCACAGGGAAATTTTAAGTCCAAGTTTATTCATTTTTTCTCCTTGGTATTTTGTGAGCTGCAGCAGCATAAAGCGGAATTATTTTGCAGCTTTAGGTTCCCCGATGGATGCCAAAAAAAGGCGTTTAGATGTTTATTGTATTCAGCTTATCCAGCTTGAACAATCAACCCTTATTACCATTTTGATCAATTTCAGCTTCGGTTGTTTTGGAAATCCAGCATGTCGTCGAAAGTAGCATTAGTTCGTTTGCCAGATTTTATTTTGTGGCGAAGACCTTTTTTACTTTAATTCAATAAGTTATCCGCTTTTTTGAAATGATTTTTTATATAAGTGGAAAGGCCGGGATCACTGGTATTTATTTGCGAGTTGCACTAGAATCCTCCCCTCTGGATTACAGGCTCCGTTATCACGGCAATGTAACCAAGGCATTTGGTCGATATGCTCGACCTTATGAAAGGGTCATGAATGTACACAGGCGGGTACATTGCAAGCTCAACGAGAGCTTGATTTGGCCACATAGGTTTTTTATGTGAAGTGGGCCTTAGGGCCCATTTTTCGTTGTTCAGGGCGAAAAGAGCTGGTTAGAGGTTTTTAGTTTGGAAAGAGAAGCAAAGATTACTGAGTTGCTCAGACCAACGATTGCCGCACTAGATTGCCAGCTTTGGGGTATCGAGTATGTAACCCAGGCCAGACATGCAATATTACGTATATTCATCGACAAGGAAGGTGGCGTTGATATAGAGGATTGCGAACGTGTTAGTCGGCAGGTGAGTGCGGTACTGGATGTGGAAGACCCCGTGGGTACGGCTTATACACTGGAAGTATCTTCTCCCGGGATGGACAGGCAACTGTTTCAATTTGAGCAATTTAAAGATTTTGTTGGCAGTCTGGTTAAGATTAGGCTGAGAAGCAATTACGAAGGGCGCAGAAACTTTAAAGGGCGTCTGGCTGGGGTAGAAAATGATGAAATCATTCTTCAGCAAGACGGCGAAGAGTATCTGTTTCCATATGAGTTACTGGATAAGGCGCAAATAGTGCCTGAATTTAAGTAGTCAGCATTAGTGAGTTAATCAATGGCGAAAGAAATACTTCTGGTCGCGGAAGCGGTATCAAACGAAAAAGGCGTCGAGCGCGCAGTAATTTTCGAAGCAATCGAGCAGGCGCTCGCTACGGCAACACGTAAGCGATATAACGATCTGGCCGATATTCGGGTATCTATTAATCACGAGGACGGCTCTTACGAGACTTTCCGTCGCTGGTTGGTGGTCGACGATAACTTTGAAGAATTCGATAATGCCTTGCATCTTTACGAAGATCAGGCTGAAGAGAAGGATGCCAACCTTAAGCTGGGTGACTACTACGAAGAACAGGTTGAAAACGCTGACTTTGGTCGTATCGCTGCACAAACTGCGAAGCAGGTTATTGTCCAGAAAGTAAGAGATGCCGAGCGCGAGCAAATCGTTTCCCAATTTGAACATCGGGTGGGCGATCTATTGTCAGGCACAGTGAAAAAAGTCACCCGGGATAACATCATTGTTGATCTGGGTAACAACGCTGAAGGTGTCCTGCCGCGTGACCAGTTGGTCGGCCGTGAAATTTTCCGCAATAACGATCGTATCCGTGCCGTACTGGATCGCATCGACCGTGAAGGTCGCGGGCCACAGCTGATGTTAAGTCGTAGCAGTGAAGGCATGTTGACCAAGCTGTTTGAAATTGAAGTTCCGGAGATTGCCGAACAAGTCATAGAGGTTCGGGCTGCAGCACGAGATCCCGGTTCACGCGCCAAGATTGCCGTTAAAACTAACGACCGTCGCATGGATCCTGTCGGTGCATGTGTCGGTATGCGCGGCGCACGGGTTCAGGCAGTTTCTAATGAGCTGGACGGTGAACGTGTGGATATCATTCTTTGGGACGATAATCCCGCGCAGTTGGTTATCAATGCTTTGGCCCCGGCTGAAGTCGAATCCATTGTTGTTGATGAAGACTCACACACAATGGATGTTGCCGTAAAACAGGATAACTTGGCTCAGGCAATTGGCAGGGCAGGCCAGAACGTCAGGCTGGCGTCTGAACTGACTAGGTGGAACATCAATGTAATGAGTGAAGAAGACGCAGAATCCAAACAAATGGAGGAAGCGGGACGCTTTGTTCAAAACTTTATGGATCGACTGGATCTTGACGAAGATGTCGCCACCGTACTGGTCGAGGAAGGTTTCTCCAGTCTGGAAGAAGTTGCTTATGTGCCTCTCGAAGAGATGGCAGGAATTGAGGGCTTCGATGAAGACATCGCTGAGGAACTACGTTCACGTGCAAAAGATGCTTTGTTGACAATGGCATTGGCCAGTGAAGAGCAACTGGAAGGCGGAGAGCCGGACGAAACGTTGCTAGGAATGGAGGGGATGGATAAGGAAACAGCGCTTTCGCTGGCTGCTTTAGGCATCTGTTCCATGGAAGATCTGGCTGAACAAGCTATTGACGATCTTCTGGAAATTGAAGGTATAGATGAAGAGCGAGCCGGGCAGCTGATTTTAGCGGCCAGAGCGCCCTGGTTCGAACAGTCCGAGTCAGAATAAGCAAGACAGTTAGACCCAGGCATAGCAAAAAGCTCAAATTTCGGAGTAATCCATGGCAGAAGTAACAGTTAGTGATTTAGCCAAAAGTGTCGGCGCCTCAGAAGAGCGACTGCTGACACAGATGAAAGAGGCTGGTTTGAAACATAAATCGGCAGACGAACTAGTTTCCGATGAAGAAAAACAAGTCCTGCTGGATTATCTTAAAAACCTGCACGGCGCTGCACCTCGTGATACTAAAAAAATCACGCTCAAGCGTAAAAAGGTTGAAACCCTTAAAACGGGAGCAACGACTGGCAAGAAAACGGTCAGCGTCGAAGTGCGCAAGAAGCGCACATACGTCAAGCGCTCTGACGAAGAGATAAAAGCGCAAGCAGAAGCGGAGAAAGAAGCAGAGCGCTTGCGAGAAGAAGCGCCAAAAACAACGTCTTCTGACAAGGCGGTCGATGATGCAGAGCAGCGCCGAATAGCCGCGATGGAAGCACGTCGAAAAGCTGAAGAGGCAGAAAAGCGGGAAGCTGAAGAAGCGAAAAAGCGAGCATCAGAAGCAAAAACCAAAGCACCAGAAAAAGATCCGGTTAAAGAAGTAGTTGATGCTGAAGTTGATGCAGAGGCTGCCGCAGTTGCTGCAGAAAAAACCCGGTCGGCATCACCCAAGTCAGCGAATAAGAAAACCGTTGAAGAGCCAGAAAAAGAAGTTGATGGCCCGGTAAGCAAGAAAAAAGCCGGTCGTGGTCGTGCCAAGGTTAAGTCTGAACATGACAGCAAGGATTGGCGCAAACACTCCCATCGTCCCCAGGATTTTGCCCTGCATGAAGATGAAGAATTTGAAGCAGAAGAGCGAGCACGAGAGCGTGCCGCAGAGGTAGCTAAAATCCGCGCAAAAAACAAACATACATTTAACAAGCCGACCGTAACCCAGATATACGAAGTTGAGCTTCCCGAGACTATTACGGTCGGTGAGCTTGCCCAGAAAATGGCTGTTAAGGGCGGCGAGCTGGTAAAACAGCTGATGAAAATGGGTGAAATGGTGACGGTTAATCAATCAATTGATCAGGACACTGCATCATTATTGGTTGAAGAGATGGGCCATAAGCCAGTACTGGTTTCTGGTACAGAGCTGGAAGACAAGCTTGTCGAGGAAGTGAAATCGAGTGCCGGAGGTAATGAGGTAGATAGGGCCCCGATCGTTACGGTCATGGGTCATGTTGACCACGGTAAAACCTCTTTGCTGGACTATATTCGTAAAAGTCAGGTCGCTTCCGGTGAAGCCGGTGGCATCACACAGCACATTGGTGCATACAGTGTAACGACCGATCACGGCAAAATTACTTTCCTGGATACACCGGGGCACGCGGCTTTTACCGCCATGCGCGCACGCGGTGCAAATTGTACGGATATCGTTATCCTGGTGGTGGCGGCAGATGATGGTGTTATGCCACAGACGGAAGAAGCCGTGCGTCACGCCAAGGCTGCTGGTGTTCCTATCATTGTTGCTGTGAACAAGATGGATAAGGAAGGTGCTGACCCTGATCGCGTCAAAAACGAGCTATCCCAGCATGATGTCATCCCTGAAGATTGGGGTGGTGATGTCCAGTTTATTCCCGTATCGGCGCATACAGGTGACGGTATCAAAGATCTTCTGGAAGCCATTTCACTACAGGCAGAATTATTGGAATTAAAAGCGCCTTCAGATGGTCCTGCAACAGGTGTTGTTGTGGAATCGCGAATGGAAAAAGGCCGCGGAGCTGTTTGTACAACACTGGTTCAATCGGGAACCCTGCGCAAAGGTGACATCCTGTTGGCAGGTGATTCTTTTGGTCGGGTTCGCGCCATGACTGATGAAACAGGTGCGCAGGTCACTGAAGCGGGGCCCTCTGTTCCTGTGGAAATCCTGGGTTTGGATGCCGCTCCCGATGCTGGTGACGAATTCCTGGTTGTATCGGACGAGCGAAAAGCGCGTGAGGTTGCGGACTTCCGTCGAGATAAAGAACGTCAGTCACGTCAGGAACGTCAGCACAAACTGAATCTGGAAAGCATGTTCGCTTCTATGGGTGAAGGCCAGGAGAAAAAAATTCTCTCGGTTGTGCTCAAATCAGATGTTCGTGGTTCCGCCGAAGCGATTCAGGCTGCGTTGCTTGACCTCGGTAATGACGAGGTTGGCGTAAATATTGTTTCCACCGGGGTAGGCGGGATCAATGAATCTGATATGAACCTGGCGATGACCACAGATTCTATTGTTCTCGGCTTTAATGTTCGTGCAGACAGCGGAGCCCGAAAACTTGCTGAGAAAGAAAATATCGAAATTCGATATTACAGCATCATTTATCAGCTGATAGATGAAGTGAAACAAGCGCTTTCAGGCATGCTTGATCCCGACATGAAAGAAGAAATCGTCGGAATTGCCGAAGTCCGTGACGTTTTCCGCTCGCCTAAATTTGGTGCGATTGCCGGATGTATGGTCATCGAAGGTTCAGTTCATCGGAACAAGCCTATCCGTGTACTGCGAGACAACGTGGTCGTTTATGAAGGTGAACTGGAATCCCTCCGTCGCTTTAAAGATGACGTCAATGAAGTTCGCAACAATATGGAATGTGGTATCGGTGTAAAAGATTACACAGACGTGCAGCCTGGCGACCAGATTGAAGTGTTTGACATCGTCAAGGTGGAACGTACGCTTTAGACCGAAAGATCTAAAGCAGCATTCGAATGTCTCGAGAGTTTAGCCGTACAGACCGTGTGGCCGACGCCTTGCAAAAGGAGTTGGCCATCATAATTCGCAATGAAGTTCGCGATCCTCGAATCGGTATGGTCAGTGTGAATGCGGTTGAGGTTTCGCGTGATCTCTCCTATGCAAAGGTTTATGTGACCTTTGTCGACAATCCCAAAAACTGTGAACCGAGCGAACGCGTTGCCGTTCTGAACAAGGTAAGCGGTTTTCTGCGCACAGCATTGGGACGTGAGGTTCAGATGCGAATAATTCCCCAGATTAAATTTGTTTTTGACGAAACCGTCTATAAAGCGCAAGAAATTTCCGATCTAATCGCACAGGCGCTCAAGTCTGACGAGGAAAAGCGCAAAAATACCGACGAAGACTCCTAGAAAGGTATTCAATTGGCGCGTAGAAAGCAGGGGCGGCCGCTCAATGCTGTCTTCATACTCGATAAACCTAAAGGTCTAAGCTCCAACGGCGCTTTACAGCGTGCCCGACGGCTATTTGGCGCGCAAAAAGCAGGGCATACCGGCAGCCTTGATCCAATGGCAACCGGGGTCTTGCCAATTTGTTTTGGGGAAGCAACCAAGTTTTCCCAGTGGGGATTGGATGCAGACAAGGCCTATCTGGCGCGAGTCAGGTTAGGGGTAACCACCAGAACGGGTGATGCTGAAGGTGAAATTATCGGGACCGCTGATGCGAGTCATCTTGATGCCGTGGTTGTTGAGAAAGCCCTGATAGGGTTTCGCGGTTCAATTGAGCAGGTTCCCTCCATGTTCTCGGCACTTAAATACAAGGGAACACCCCTGTACGAATTGGCAAGGAAGGGTGTCGAAGTAGAGCGGGAACCCAGGGTGGTAAATATTAGCCACCTAGAGATGAGCGGGTTTCAGAGAACGGCATATACCGAATTCGATTTGACTGTGCACTGCAGCAAGGGAACCTATGTGCGTACCCTTGCAGAAGACATTGGTCTGGTTCTTGGCGTTGGCGCTCACTTGGTCGCACTGAGGAGAACCGCAGCAGGTTCTTTTGCATTGGAGCAATCAAAAACACTGGAAGAGCTTGAGCAAGTTAGAGAAGATAATCAGCCCGAATTGCTGGATTCTTTTTTGCTGCCCATGGATGCCACAATTCAACATCTTCCCAAGGTGAGTATCGATGCCCGGTCTGCCGAATTTTTCTATATGGGACAGGCAGTTATGGTGTCTGGCGTCTATAAAATTTCCGCCTGTGAAGGCTCGCGTTTTGTTGAAGAAACCGATATAGTGCGCGTCGTTTCCGACTCGGGTGATTTTCTCGGGGTTGGAGAGGTGACAGATGACGCCCAGGTTCAACCTAAACGGGTCGTCGTCAAACACTGAATTTGATGTTTTTGGCGCTTTGCCAGAAACGTCTTTTAACCAGAAAGCAGCCTGTAAATATGCACGGGTTTGCTCGATTAACATGCATATTCTTAGGAGATAAACATGGCACTTAGTGCAGCTGAAAAAACAGCAATCGTACAAGAGTTTGGCGGTAGCGAAGCTAATACAGGATCAACCGAAGTACAGGTTGCCCTGCTAACCGCAAACATCAATAAACTGCAGTCACACTTTAAAGACAACGACAAAGACCATCACTCTCGTCGGGGAATGATCCGTATGGTTAACCAGCGTCGTAAATTACTGGCATACCTTAAATCAAAGGACCTTGACGGTTATAGCGAACTGATCAAAAAACTCGGTCTGCGTCGATAAACTGCAGTATGGCCCGCTGATGCGGGCCTTTGTCGTTTTTAGTAATAGGAAAAAATAGTGAATCCAATAATTAAACAATTTGAATACGGTGGGCAAACCGTCACGCTCGAGACCGGGCGTATTGCTCGCCAAGCAACCGGAGCGGTTTTGACCACCATGGGCAAAACCTCCGTACTGGCTACCGTTGTGGGCGCCAAAGAAGCCAAGCCAGGAATGGATTTCTTCCCACTGATGGTTTTGTATCAAGAAAAAACCTACGCCGCTGGAAAAATCCCTGGTGGATTTTTCAAACGTGAAGGTCGTCCATCTGAAAAAGAAACCCTAACTTCTCGACTGATCGATCGTCCCATACGCCCACTTTTTCCCAATGGCTTCAAGAATGAAGTCCAGGTAGTGCTGACGGTGATGTCTTCTGAAAAGAATGTCGATCCAGACATCTGTGCCCTGATAGGCGCATCGGCTGCGTTGTCTATTTCTGGTATCCCATTTAATGGCCCAATTGGTGGTGCTCGTGTTGGTTTTAACCAGGATCAAGGCTATCTGCTGAATCCAACCTACTTAGATCTGCAAACTTCTGAGCTGGATATGGTTGTTGCCGGAACGGATGAAGCTGTTCTTATGGTTGAGTCAGAAGCCAACGAACTGCCTGAAGACATCATGCT
>JAURLY010000123.1 GCA_030830945.1 Gammaproteobacteria bacterium
CTATCGGAAACTGTCACACCTGAGTGCCAGTTTCGGGTTGATTGCGGACGTCATGATGCTTCGGTTTGGTGGCGAGCTTAAGCGGCTTGAATACTATTCCAGTTTGCTTGGGGACTTGCTGAGCTATCTATACATGGGCACGGCCGTGCTCAAGCATTACCACAGCCGTGGTGAAACACAGGAAGACAGACCGCTGCTCGATTGGGCGATGCATGAGTGCTTTAGGGGCTTTCATCTGGCAATGAACGATATTCTGGATAATCGTCCACTCGGTTCACTCACGGTTGTGGTGCGCAAAGCGATTTATCCGCTGGGCTCACCCAGCTTGTCCAGGGATCGCGAGATCGAGATGGCTGCGGCCAAGGTTATTACTCGCAATTCCAGTTTGCGCAATTCGCTTATAGAAGACATATTTATGCCGACCGCCGAGGATGATCCTATCGCCCGAATGGAGCGCACATTTCATTTGGTTCTTGAAGCCGAGGAAGCCGAGAAGAAATTTCATCGGGCACTGCGAGAACTCAAACTGGACCCCATACATTTTGAAGACTGTGTGCAGCAAGTTGTTGCCGCCGACAAGCTTACGGAGGAAGAGGCTCGTTTGGTTCGCGACGCACATGCTGCAAGAATGGATGCAATTCAGGTGGATCATTTTGATCACAATTTGCAGCCCTTGTCAGAAAACCCCAGGGAAGATGCCGCATGAGTAAAAAAGTATATATCGTCGATGGAGCCAGAACCCCAATACTAAAAGCCCGATCTGGGCGGGGGCCATTTTCGGCTGCAGATCTCTCAGTTCAGGCGGGACGTCCATTACTGACACGAAACAAACTGCCGCTAGAGGCGTTTGATGAAGTGATTTTGGGTTGTGTCATGTCCAGTGCAAAAGAGGCCAACATTGGTCGGGTAGTTGCACTGCGTCTTGGTTTTGATTTATCGGTTCCAGCGTGGACTGTTCAGCGCAATTGCGCTTCTGGTATGCAAGCGCTGGACTCAGCCATGAACCGGATACAGTTAGGTCATGCTGATTTGGTGCTGGCTGGCGGTTGTGAGGCCATGAGTCATGCTCCCGTGCTGTTTAACAACAATTACGTTAACTGGCTGGGCAAGTTTGCCATGGCGAAGCAGTTACCTAAAAAATTGAAAGCCTTGCTGGATTTTCGTTTGTCCATGCTTTCTCCAGTGTTTGCGCTGGAGCATGGATTGACCGACCCCGTAGTCAAGCTAAACATGGGGCAAACAGCAGAAAAAATTGCGTATCGTTTCGATATTACCCGGCAGCAAATGGATGAGTTCGCTGTGCGCAGTCATCACAGGGCGGCCAAGGCCCATGAAGACGGAGTGTTCAAGGATGAGCTTGTCCCAGCCTTTGACACTCGAGGCAAGGTTTACGAAGCAGACGATGGCGTGCGCGCAGATTCCAGTGTGGAGAAACTCGCCACGCTCAAACCAGTTTTTGACAAGCCTTATGGGAAAGTCACTGCAGCGAATAGCTCTCAAATTAGTGATGGCGCCGCCTTATTGATTTTGGCCTCAGAAGAGGCCGTCGAAAAATACCAGCTTGAGCCTCTGGCTGAGATCAAGACAGTTCAATGGGCTGGCCTGGATCCGGCAGAAATGGGTCTAGGTCCCGCCTATGCTTCGGCCAAGGTACTTGAGGAAGCCCGGCTTGGATTGGAAGATATCGATTACTGGGAATACAACGAAGCTTTTGCCGGACAGGTACTCGCTTGTCTGGAAGCGTTTAAGTCAGAAGAGTTCTGCAAAGGCGAGCTGGGGCTTGATGGCGCACTTGGTGAAATAGACCAGGAGCGGTTGAATATTCATGGGGGTGCCGTGGCCTGCGGGCATCCGGTAGGCATGTCTGGAGCGCGCATAGCACTCCATTTAGCCCAGGTGCTGCGTCAGACCAAAACCAGGCGAGGCATCGCCAGCCTCTGCATTGGTGGTGGCCAGGGCGGGGCAATGTTGATCGAAAATCTCTCGGCTTAGAAAAGGTAAGGTAACCATGTCGAATCAGGAATACAAAAACTGGATTCTGGAAGAGGGCGAGAAGGGCGTTACCTGGCTGTGGCTGGATAAGGCGAATTCCTCGGTCAATATCCTCAGTTCAGATGTGCTGGCTGAGCTAGAGGAAATTGTTGCGCAATTTGAGCAACAACCACCCTCCGGGCTGGTGATTGCCTCCAAAAAAGAAGCCGGGTTTCTTGCTGGCGCCGATATAAGTGAATTTACCGATTTAAATACCCAAGAACAGGTTATGGCCCAATTGCAGCGTGGCCAAAACCTGTTCTTGAGAATTGAGCGACTCAAATGCATCTCGGTAGCGGCCATACATGGTCACTGTCTGGGTGGTGGAACAGAGCTGGCGCTAGGCTGCCAATATCGTGTAGCCGATGAAGCCAACGATTGCAAAATAGGATTACCTGAGGTCAAACTGGGGATTCATCCGGGTTATGGTGGTGCGGTTCGGCTCCCGCGTTTGATTGACGACTTTCAGGCGTTAACGCTGATGATGGCGGGTCGTCTGGTCAATGGTAAAGTCGCTGGCAAATTGGGCATGGTGGATGTTGCCACTCAGCGCAGGCATTTATATGAGGTTGCCGAACGAATTGCCTCGGGCGATTTAAAGCCCAGTCGACGAAAAACCCTGGCCTCCCGTTTATTGGCTTTTGGGCCATTGCGCCGCCTGGCTGCAAACATCGCTACTTCCCAGCTAAAAAAGAAAGTAAATCCCAAACATTATCCAGCGCCCTTCCAGTTGGTGAAATTTTGGCGTGACTTACCTGCAGGAGATGAACCCGCCTACCTCGCCGAAGCGGAATCCGTTGCCAGTATATTTCGTGACCCTGCAGGCCTGCGTGCAACCAAAAATCTGGTGCGCGTCTTTTTATTGGACCGGGAAATAAAGGGCCGGGCAAAGCAGCAAAAATTTTCTGGCAAGCATATACACGTTGTCGGTGCCGGTGTGATGGGCGGCGATATTGCAGCCTGGTGCGCCTTACGTGGCTTCAAGGTAAGTTTGCAAGATGCCAAGCCTGAGTTTATCGCCCCTGCCATAGGACGGGCCTATAGCCTGTTCACTAAGAAGCTAAAGTCCGAAGAACTGGTTCAAGCGGCCATGGATCGTTTGATGCCTGATGTCACAGGTGATGCCGTAAAGTCAGCAGATCTGGTTATCGAAGCCATCACCGAAAAACTGGAAGCCAAGCAATCGCTGTACGCTGCGCTGGAACCAAAGATGAAAAAAGGTGCGTTGCTAGCGTCCAACACGTCCAGTATTCCCCTCGAGGATTTGGCCGCCAAACTGGAAAATCCGGATCGGTTGGTGGGTATTCATTTTTTTAATCCCGTTGCCATGATGCAATTGGTTGAAATAGTGCGAGGTAAAAATTCAAGTGATGAATCAGTGGGCGAAGCGCTGGCATTTGTAAACGCCATTGGCAAATTGCCTATTGAAGTCAAATCGGCTCCCGGATTTTTGGTCAATCGTGTTCTGATGAGTTATCTGGCAGAGGCCATGCGTCTGTACTCGGAAGGTGTGCCTCCTGAAGTTATTGATCGTGAGGCTGTGCGTTATGGTATGCCCATGGGCCCGATTGAATTAGCTGATGTTGTTGGTTTAGATATTTGCAAGGCCGTCGCTGCCGAGTTGATTGAGGCGTTTGGTGGGGACAGTGCAGATGATGATATGGCCAAAGTCATAGACGAACGCGTCGCTGCCGGAAAACTTGGCAAAAAAACCGGCGAGGGTTTTTACCTTTGGACCAAAGGCAGGCCGAAGAAAGCGCCTGCCGGATCTGGCTATGTTTCGCCAGAGGTTATCGACCGCATGGTGTTCTCCATGCTGAACGAAAGTATGCAGTGCCTGGCTGAAGGCATTGTTAAAGATTCAGAATCCCTTGATTTGGGCATGATCTTCGGAACCGGATTTCCTCCATTTCACGGTGGGCCAATCCAGTACATTAAAGCGCTAGGGCAGAGCGAATGCCAAGAACGCCTTAGACAGCTTGCCGAATCCAACGGGAAACGATTTACGCCACAATCTGGTTGGACTGATGTTCAGCTGGTTCAGGAATAAGTTCTTCAAATGTTGCCGGAACAGCTTAAGGGCAGATTATCCCTGCCATTAATTGGTGCGCCCATGTTCATTGTCTCTGGGCCGGAGTTAGTAATCGCCCAGTGTCAGGCAGGTATAGTTGGCGCATTTCCGGCACTAAATGCCAGACCTCAGGAATTACTGGATGATTGGCTGGCAAAAATAAATGAGTCACTGAGTTCTCATTCCTCGGCAGCGCCATTCGCCGTGAACCAGATTTGCCATCCGAGCAATACGCGGCTGGAGCAAGATGTAGCGCTTTGTGTAAAGCATCGTGTGCCAATTGTCATTACCAGCCTCAGTCCGCCTGCTGAAATTGTTCAGGCTGTTCATTCCTATGGGGGGCTAGTCTTCCACGATGTGATCAATATGCGGCATGCCCGAAAGGCTGCCGACCAGGGTGTTGATGGGTTGATTCTGGTTGCCGCTGGTGCAGGAGGGCATGCCGGACAGCTGAGTCCCTTTGCGCTCGTCAATGAAGCTCGACAGTGGTTCGATGGCTGCATCATTCTGTCCGGGGCCATGAGTACGGGGTCGGATATTCTTGCTGCGCAAGCC
>JAURLY010000009.1 GCA_030830945.1 Gammaproteobacteria bacterium
GTTCTACAAGATTTACGGGACAATTCAGGCCGGTCTTGATCAAAAAATCGCATTGCAATTTTTACTATTTTGGGAAATATCTTCATGCAGAAACTGAAATCTTACGTTGGTTTGGCACTTATTGGTGGTTTATTGGTTATTTTGCCATTGGCTGTGTTTATTCTCGCGGGCAGATGGGTACTTGGGCTCTTTAGCGACCTGGTATCTCCGGCCAGCGATCCATTGAGTAGTACCTTTGGTCTATCACCTTTGTTTTCAGACATTTTGGTGATTGCCATTTTTCTCACTGTCTGCTTTTTAGTTGGCGTATTGGTTCGCACAGCGTTTGGGCGATGGATGCATAACACCTTCGATGACTTACTCATCAGGTTGGCGCCTGGCTACAAAACGATCAAAGGCATGATCCAGCAACTCATCGGTGGCACGGACACCGGTAGCCTTCTGAAAGGGGAGGTTGTTCTTGCCCGTTTGTTTGGTCCGGAATGTGAAACAACTGTTACTGGAATTGTGACCAGCAAACACAAGAATGGCATGGTTACGGTGTATATCCCCACGGCTCCTGTACCTACATCTGGCCTGACTTATCATTTGCCCGCTAATTCAGTGGAATACCTAACGGGTGTCACGGCAGAAGAAGCTATGCGAACTATCATTGCATGTGGTGCAGGCTCATCTGAGATGTTGTCTAATAAAAACAATGGGATATGTGCTATTTCTAATTAAAATTATAGGTTTTTAATTTGTCTTAGAAGTTTGCTAATCTGATCTTGAAGGCCTTCTCCGCGAGATAAATCCATCTGCGCAGCGTAGATTTCATTGAGATCGTGGATACTCATGTAATCAGGGTGATGCAATTCAGCAATTAGGGCGTAATTTTTAGCTGGATCGCTAGCATTTGAGACAGAAAATAAATACAGATGCAGAGCAAGACTTTTAGCCTCCTGCAGTTGCATAAGCTTATATACCTGATTTGTTGGCTTGACCTCCAGTTCGTCGATAAGAAGGCCGTATTTATCGATATGCCAACCGTCAGCCTTAAACGTTGATCCTATAGAGGCCCCTTTGAGAATGCGCTCATGAAGAGCTTCAATCCCGGGGTTTACCGGTTCCAGGAACATGACCGATGCAAATGTTCGTGTGACTCGTCCTTGCTCGCTCTCAGAGTAAAGGGAAGTCTGACGGAAATCATTTTCCTGATTGATCAGTTCGATTCCATAGCTGCCAAATTGTTGAAAAATGCGTTCGCTGTTCAAAAGCTGTTCAGGCTCATATTGCGTGATTGATTGGGAAAATGTCGAGCCTATAACAAGTAAAGCCCCGACAAACAGTACTAATTTATGCATTAATTAAGACTTTCTGGCTTCAACTCCATCAAATAGTCAGCCCCGTCGTCATCATGATGTTCGATTTTAACGATTTCGTAACCCAAAGCTGGAGCAATCCAAACTAATGTCTGCTTTTCCCCGTCGTCGTATATTCGCTCAAGTTTGATGACCGTAATTTCCCGGTTTTCGAATTCCATGGTTTCTTCGCCCAGAGATTCAAACTGGTATGAACGTAGGTCACCTCGATTGACAAATTCATAGTTGGTCAGCTCTTTCCCTGACTCGACATCCATTGGGACGAGGATCTGGTAGAGAATACGATCGACAACTCCAGCGTGCAATTCTGCAGTGCGTTGGTCATCCCCTCGTTGCCAGTTGGCAATTTCTTCCTGCCAATCAAAATAGGTGGTTTCCTCGCGATTTACCCCCAGAAGCCTTCCCTTAAAATAGTGTATTTGGGGGATGGGATAACCTTCCTCAGACAGAGTAAAACGACTTGTTTCTTCGTAGCGGGCAATCCAGTTTCTGGCTTTAAGACTGAGTTCCCAAACACCGGGCTCAACTTCCTTGAGTTCTCGTGAAGATTTCGCATTAAAGCCGGCGAATGTGCTTTTGTATTCACGATAGAAGGGTTCCAGAGAAAAAGCTTGGCTGGAAGCAGAAAAAATTGCCAATGAGATGAGTGCAAGACAAAGGGGTCGAAATTTCATACCTAAACCTAATTTGGTTTTGCGTTGTATTGGAAACCGCTGGAAGGCAGGAGTTCCCCATCCAGAGTTACCCCTTTGTCAGTTAGTTGCACTCGTTGGTTAAGGCACCAGTCAACTGCGATAGGGTAAATATGATGCTCTATCTCTCGTTGCACACGGTTCGCCAATGTTTCTTCGGAGTCATCAGGCAGCACAGGAACAGCTCCTTGGATAATCGGTGGGCCGCCATCCAGCTCAGGAGTCACAAAGTGAACGGTTGCACCATGCTCACTGTCACCTGCTTCCAGAGCTCTTTGATCCGTATGTAGCCCTTGGTATTTAGGTAGCAGGGAAGGGTGGATGTTTATTAGCCGGCCCAAGTAGCGATTGACGAAGCCGGGAGTGAGAATACGCATGAAACCGGCCAAAACCACAAGGTCTGGCTGAAAGGAATCAATAAGATTTGCCAAGGCCTGGTCGTACTCCTCCCGTGAGCTATAGTCACGATGATCCAGCGTTAGGGCCTCAATATTTGCTCGCCTCGCTCGATCCAGTCCTTTTGCATCGGGCACATTACTTATAACGGCTAAGATGTCTCCCCTGATAGTGCCATTTTGGCACTGATCAATAATGGCTTGCAGATTGGTTCCACTGCCAGAAATAATGACCAGGATGGTTGGCATTTTTGCTATTCCTGTCTCTTACTGGCAATTAACTAAATGAGCTCAACCTGTTCCTCGTCACCCTCACGTGCTCGGATTTCACCAATCACGAAAGGTTGTTCGCCAGTCGCATGAAGAAGATCGATGACTGCTTCTTCGTCGCGTTCGGCGATCACCAGGATCATGCCTACACCGCAGTTAAAGGTACGCATCATCTCGAGATCGTCGATATTTCCCTGTTCTTTAAGCCAATTAAAAATTTCTGGCATATCCCAGCTGGACGTATCAATCATTGCCTTGGATGTTTTAGGCATTACTCGGGGAAGGTTTTCCAAAATACCACCACCAGTAATATGGGCCAGGGCGCGCACCTCTATCTGTTTAAGCAATGCCAAAATAGGCTTAACGTAGATGCGGGTTGGTTCTAGTAAAACTTCGGCAAGGGATTTGTCACCCAGTTTGGTTTTGGTTGCGTCAATTCCCTTTGCCTCAAGGATCTTTCTTACCAGAGAGTAGCCATTGGAGTGAATACCACTGGAAGGTAGGGCAATTAGCTTGTTACCGGTGTAAACATTGGTTCCTTCAATGATTTTTGATTTTTCTACAACACCTACGCAAAAGCCGGCCAAATCGTAGTCGCCTTCGTCGTACATTCCGGGCATTTCTGCAGTTTCACCCCCAACAAGAGCACAGCCTGAAAGCTCACAGCCTTTGCCGATGCCTTCGACCACATCTGCAGCCACATCCACATCGAGCTTGCCGGTGGCGTAGTAATCCAGAAATTGCAGGGGTTCTGCACCTGTTACCACCAAATCATTGACGCACATGGCAACCAAATCGATGCCGATGGTATTATGTATTCCGAATTCGATCGCCAGCTTAAGCTTGGTTCCAACCCCATCGGTCCCTGATACCAACACAGGTTCTTTGAAGTGGCCGGGGATTTCGCAAAGCGCGCCAAATCCACCAAGGCTGGACATGACTTCTACACGACGTGTATTGGCGGCAACCGATTTTATACGGTCGACAAGTGAATTGCCGGCA
>JAURLY010000124.1 GCA_030830945.1 Gammaproteobacteria bacterium
CCGACGACAATGTCGCCACAGTCTGCTTTGAAGTCTACAGAGACATCCATACACCCTGGAATAACCGAACTACGTGACATCGCCTTTTCTGGCAATGGCGAACCAACGAGTGCAATCGAGTTCCCATTAGCCGTCTCACTTGTACATCGAATTTTGCGTACCCATGGCCTGGAAAATCAGACCATGCTACGACTCATCACTAATGGCAGCTTGCTGGATCGTAAAGAAGTGCAAGAAGGCATTGCACTGATTGGTCAAGCTACCGGTGAAGTTTGGTTCAAAGTCGATCGAGCAAGCCCCACCGCCCTATTAGAAATCAATGGCGTACATCTGGCGCCCCAAACGGTCTCGCGACGACTTGCGCGCTGCGCCAAACTCGCCCCGACTTGGGTACAAACCTGCCTTTTTACCCTCGATGACTCACCACCAAATGAAAACCAAATTGAACAATACCTGAACTTGCTCAAACCTATAGCAACGCAACTCAAAGGTGTGCACTTATATAGCCTAGCTAGGCCATCACTCCAACAAGGAGCATATCGTCTAGCAAGTCTTAATCAGTTTCAGCTGGATCAAATCGCACAACGCATTCGCCAACTCGGGCTTCTTTGCACCGTGAGTCCTTAATTCATTTACCTTCTATCTGATGTCTCAAACAAAATCCACGCCATTCGAACCAGTTATTTTTTCGGCGTCGCCTTTGCCTCTTTTTTGAGCTCTTTTAAGAGACCAGGCTTGGCTGTACGAAGATACTCAATCACATCCATATCCTCGCGTTTGATTTTTTTAATATCAATATTCTCAACATAAACCAAGCGCACAAGCTCTTGCACAGGACGCGGCATATTGCGGCCATTTTCATAACGAGAACCACCGCTTTGCGTCACCCCCAAGCGTGCCCAAAACTGTTGTTGATTCAAACCCAGCTTCTGACGAATCGTTGCCACATCGCCTGCATCTTTTTTCGCTTTCATTTAAGTCTCCTTTGATGAAAATAAAAACCGGGAATACAACAAAAAAGAAATAGATCCACTAAATACTACCTGCCCATATAGCATACTCTCATGAATAATCAAACGAAATACCTCATGAGCCAACTGCAAAAAGAATTTCAACGAAAAGGAAAAAATTCCTTATATTCTTGACGTCAAGATAACGCCATCAATAAGCCAAACATATCTTGTCTGATAGAATGCAGCCCGCCATTGGAAACGTGGCAGAGCGGTTGAACGTACCAGTCGTGAAATTTGTTGTAAGTAGTACGTTGGAGGTGTGGCAGAGTGGTCGATTGCACTGGTCTTGAAAACCAGCAAAGGGAAACCTTTCGTGAGTTCGAATCTCACCGCCTCCGCCAATAAAAACAATGCGTTATAGAACTTCTGCACGGTGCAAAGAAAGCCCCGCAACTGACCACATGCAGGGCTAAAATCAGCGCCGGAAACAAAACCGGCGGTAGGCAGATAGTAAGCAGCGAAGCGGTAAGCACCTCGGTAAGCACGGCCAACCCTACGACAACACCAGCCGGCCAGCGTGCAGCCCTGCCACTGCGCGGCACACAGCGCCGCTGTGTTAGCGCCACAAATCCCTAATGTTCAAAAGTTTGAACTCGCAAATACAGGCCATATGGCCAATATCGAGAACCCTGAGCTCTTTAACGAAATTATTATCAAGTTTCTCGCCAGCCCGTAAATTACCCGCCTTCGAGTAGAGCCACTTTACAACTGACCGCCGTCTAACCCACTTGCGGCAAATGTCGTAATGATGAGTTAAGAGCCTCTTCCGAATAAGCGTGATCGTCCAACGCGCCATCAAAATACCGATCGTAAGCCGCCATATCAAAATGACCGTGACCGGTAAGGTTCACAAACAACGTTTTCGCCTCACCTGTTTCCTTGCAACGCAAGGCTTCGTCAATAGCTGCACGAATGGCATGATTGGATTCTGGCGCGGGAATAATGCCTTCGGCCCGCGCAAACATTACGCCCGCCTCAAAAGTCGCTAACTGCGGCACAGATATGGCCTCAATCAAGCCTTCATGGTACAGCTGTGAGACCAGCGGCGAATTGCCGTGATAACGCAATCCCCCCGCGTGAATTCCCGGCGGCATGAAGTCGTGCCCCAGGGTGTACATTTTCATGATGGGCGTAAAGCCGGACGCATCGCCGTAGTCATAGGCATACGCGCCTTTTGTCAGACTCGGACAAGAAGCCGGCTCCACCGCCACCAAGCGCACAGGTTTGCCGTTTTTGCCACCTGCCGCGTTATCCGCCAAAAAGGGGAAGGCAGCCCCTGCAAACGAAGAGCCACCACCACAGGGCGCAAAAACCATGTCCGGCCAGTCGCCCGCTAAATCAAACTGTTTTTTAGCTTCGAGACCGATAATGGTTTGATGCAAGGCCACGTGATTCAACACGGAACCCAGGGCGTAATTGGTATCAGCACGCGAAGCGGCTTCTTCCACCGCTTCTGAAATCGCAATCCCCAAAGAGCCTGGGTTTTCGCTGTCTTTGGCCAGATAATCGCGGCCAGTTTGTGTGAGGTTTGACGGGCTCGCGATGACTTCAGCGCCCCAGGTGCGCATCATGGAACGCCGGAAGGGTTTTTGCTGGTAGCTCACACGCACCATGAATACGCGTACATCAATGCCGAACATTTGTCCGGCAAAGGCAATGGAAGAACCCCACTGCCCAGCACCCGTTTCCGTCGTCAGCCGCCGAATACCTGCCTGGCTGTTGTAATACGCTTGGGCGACTGCCGTGTTAGGTTTATGCGAGCCAGCAGGCGAGATGCCTTCGTTTTTATAGTAAATCCTGGCTGGCGTGCCCAATAATTCTTCCAGGCGCTTGGCGCGAATCAAAGGGCTCGGTCGCCATAAGCGATAAATCTCCCTGACAGGCTCCGGGATAGCTATCCAGCGCTCAGCAGATACTTCTTGCTCAAGAAGCGCCATGGGGAAAATCGCCGCCATTTTCTCCAATGGCACAGGCTTATTATCAGGTCCGAAAG
>JAURLY010000125.1 GCA_030830945.1 Gammaproteobacteria bacterium
AAAAACGCTTTGCTGCACTGACGAGCGTTAGTGCCTTTCTGCTGGCCGGCTCGTTCTCGCCGTTAGCAAATTCACAGCCTAACTCTGGCATGCTTGAAGAAATCATTGTCACAGCCCAAAAGAGGGTACAAAGCCTGCAAGATGTCCCTATCTCCGTCAATGTCATGGCTGGTGAAAAAATAGGCGAAGCTGGCATTAGTAAAATCGAGGACCTGCAATCCTATGTTCCAAATTTCACCATGTCGGAAACAGGCATTGGAACAAATATATACATGCGCGGCCTTGGCTCAGGCATCAACCAGGGCTTTGAACAGTCGGTTGGACTCTATAAAGACGGTGCATACTACGGTCGTGCCCAGCTTTCCCGGGCGCCATTCCTTGATCTTGAACGTGTAGAGGTTTTGCGAGGGCCGCAGAATATCCTCTATGGCAAGAACAGTATTGCTGGTGCTATCAGCATGATGAGTGCGCGACCTACGCCGGAATTTGAAGGCAAGGTCTCAGCAACAGTCGAGCCGGAGTATGGTGAAAAAATTGTGGATTTGGTTCTTTCTGGACCGCTCACCGACAATCTTTCCGGACGAATTGCCCATCGCAGTCGAGATCATGACGGCTATATCAAAAACCTGAACGCGGGTGATGAGCCACGTCGAGATGAACAAACTACTCGACTTTCCCTTTTACTGACTGGAGAGAATGGGGCTGAATTTAGTTTGGTGCATGAACGCAGTGACTTCGATGTAGATGGTCGCCAGGTGGAGATAATAGGAGACAGGCCTTCGTTAAACCCCAGTCTGGCCGGTGCCAACTGGGGACAGTTTTTGTTTTCCCTAAATCCACTTAATGCATTTACAGGGGCGGACGAAACACCTGCATCTGTTCTTAACAACGAAGTTGATTACGCTCGTTCTGCTAACAGGGATTACAGCTATAACAAGGTCGATAGCACGGTTTTTAATATGACATTTGACCTCAATGATATAGAGCTTAGCGCCACTACTTCGCTGGTGTCTTATGAATACGAAGAACTCTGTGATTGTGATTTCACCAGTGCAGATGTGTTTTTTGTTGAATCAATGGAAGAGTATGACCAGTTTAGTCAGGAAGTACGTCTGACTTCTCCAGGTGGTGATAAGGTCGACTGGATCGCAGGACTTTACTATCAGTCTTCAGATCTCGATTTTCAGGATCGCTTTCTAACCAGTCCTACATCTACCGTAGGTAATGTACTGGATACTGTGTTGCCTACTTTATTCCAGCAGCTCGCGGGAGCTGATGTTTATCCCAGTGGTGCCGGGCAGGCGTTGAATGGTTTTGCTGCGCCGCGAATGTTTAATCAGGACAGCACGCTGGGTTCAGCGTTTGCACAGGTTACCTGGAATATAAATGACCTGACTCGCTTTACTGTGGGCGGGCGTTATTCCAGTGAGGAAAAAAATGCCTCGCGAACATTGGATTTTACTAACCTAAGTGGTAGTTCACTTCCCTTTGATGATCTGTTTTTGCCCAACACAACTATGGGTGTGGATTACATTCTGGGGCAAGTTCTCAGGGTCGCACGTCATGATTTGGACGGCCGTAGGGAAGAGAGCAAATTTGCGCCATCAATGATCTTTGAGCGCGACTTTGCCCAGGACTCCATGGCTTATCTGTCCTGGTCGCGCGGATTTAAATCGGGTGGCTTCGACGTGCGTTCCAATGCGCCCCCGCAAGTCACTATGTTAAACCCCGCATTTCCTGGGGTTGTACCCGCAGGCACCTTTGAATATGAGCAAGAACAGGCCGAAACACTTGAAGCAGGTATAAAAAGCCGTCTTCTGGACAACCAGGCAGAGTTTAATCTGGCGGTATTTCGCACAGAGTACGAGGACCTTCAGGTAAGCATCTTTGATGGCTCGCTAGGCTTTAATGTAGGCAACGCAGCTGCGGCTGTTTCGCAGGGAGTTGAGCTAGATGGACGCTGGGCGGCTACAGAAAATCTTACGCTGAGTGGTTCGCTGGCACTGCTGGACTTTGAATTTGACGAATACCCCAACGGGCAATGTACCCAGCTTGTTCGCATCACAACGGGGAATGATCTCTGTGATTACAGCGGTATGACCAATCAGTACGTAGCCGATGTCACTGGGTTTTTGTCAGCGGATTACCAGATGCCGATTTCTGACAGGCTATTTGCGAACATGGTCATGGATATTGTTTATTCCAGTGAGTACAACCCCTCGCAAAACCTTGACCCCAATGTTGAGCAAGATGGATATACCAAGCTGAACCTTAGGCTTAGCCTAAGCGACATAGACGATACTTGGGAAGTCTCTTTGCTTGGCAAAAATCTCACGGATGAAGAGGTTATTACCTATGTGAACGATACGCCGTTAGCCGGCTCTCTCTCCCAGAGCATTGGTTATTACGGTTTTATTGAGCCTCCCCGTACCCTGGCAATACAGGGAACCTACCGCTTTTAGGTAGGTATTTCAGGTAAATAAACAGGAGCTAGAGGGTAGAAAATGATTATACAAAATTACCTAAAGATAGCCGGCTGTATAGTAGCTGGTGCGGTAGTTCTCTCATCTTGTGGGGGAAACTCCTCCACAACCGTAATTAACCCTGTCATCCCAGGTGTTGAAGAAACCGAGAAATCGACTATCTCTTTTGATCCGGCAGCCGGGGTAATTGCACTTCCAAATGATCTGCTTTTTTCCGGTACAACGGATGGAACGCTTGAACCACCAGATGAAGCCGATGCCAAGGAAGCCGGAAAAGAAGTCGATTTCGCCAATCCTGGTGCCGCAATAGGTGCGATGGATGGTTGGTCAACCCAGATGCCAATGCAAATTTCGGTCAATCTCGTTAGTGGATCGACCGTGGATGCCTCGACAGTTGGGCCCTCGACAGTGATGCTAATTGAAACCAACTGCCAATTGGGTGGCACTGGCTGTTCAACCTTTACACCCGTTGACTATGGCCCAACAGGTTATGTTGCCGTAGCGAGCACGGACACTATTACCGTACTGCCTATGGTGCCGCTGAAGCCAAAAACCAATTATGTAGTTGCGCTGACCAATGGTATTGAAGATTCTCGCGGTGAAGCCATTGATCCCTCACCCCTTTACAAGGAAGTAACCCGTGACCCGGCAGAGATTGATATTAAGAATGCAACCCTTGGTAGCTTGCAAGATGCCATTAATGGTTACGAAGGAATCGCCGCGGCGGCAACGGGCACTTCGCCAGATGCGTTTATATATACCGCCTCCTGGACTACGGCTTCTGTAGGGGATTCGATAGGAAGTGCGCTGCAGGCCGTTACAGCTGCCAGTTTCGCACCACAGATCGTTGGCATTGAGCCCCATCCTCTGGTCAACACTGCCAGTATTGGTGGTTTTGGGCTAGCGGATATCTATCAAGGTACAGTGACCTTGCCTTATTTTTCTTCTGTGCCGACCACAGAATCTCCCTTCGCTCCTTTGACCCAGCAATGGCAAGCCTTCTGTGACAATGGTGTGATGCTCTCCCAAATAGATCCAGCTGTACTGGCAACTCTGACGCCGGGGCCTAATGCCGCCGCTTGCCAAATGCTTGGACTGGGCGATTTTGGCCTAGATACGGAAAGACATATTTCGCGTTATAACCCGGTGCCTGAAGTACGTGCAGCGATGGCACTGGATGTGATAATTACGGTTCCCAATGATGCCAGTGGATTTGGTGCCGCAACCTGGCCACTTGTTATCGTGCAGCATGGGATCACCTCGAAAAAAGAAGACATGCTGGCTGTTGCTGATTCCATGGCTGCTGCAGGGTTTGCCACCATTGGTATCGACCTGCCACTTCATGGTAGTCGAGGGTTTGATGTGGATGGAGACACCAACGACGACATCAATGCCACGACTGTGGATGTCACACACTACATGAACCTGGGATATCTTTTGACGGGCAGGGATAACCTGCGTCAGAGCATTGCTGATATAGCTGGTTTGCGTATGGCAATTGCCAATGGCTTCAACTTTGAGGCGGGCACCAGTATTTCAGACGCTGACTTTGACCGTACTGATGTTCATTTTGTTGGCCTATCCTTAGGCGGGATTACTGGTACGGGCTTTAACGCAATAGCTACACAGCTCGGAATGCCCTCAGCAACAGCTACCTATGTCGCCGCAGGCGGGGGTATTATTCCACTTCTCATGGATTCTGGTTCGTTCGGCTCGTTGGTAAAGCAGTCTGTTCTAGAGGGGGCCGGTCTTAACCCTGATACCGTCGATGCCACCACAGCGGCCAGCGTTTTGGGACAATTTGCGTTTGTTGCCCAGATGATCATCGATCCAGCAGATCCAAACAACTATGCAGCTGGCGCTTCTGCGGTTTCACCCACTTTTGTTGTACAAGTGAATGGCGACACAGTCATCCCAAATCAGTCCAGTTTCAGCGGGCTTACATTCGGTGGTACCCAGCCCTTGGCAAATCTTATGGGCCTATCCCAAGTATCCTATGGTGATGCTCCAGCAAACTCCGGGTTGGTAAAATTTACCGAGGGAAGTCATGGTTCTTTATTGAGTCCAGCTGCGAGCGCTGTTGCGACTGCTGAAATGCAAAAAGAAATTGCCACTTTTGTGGCCTCTGACCTGATTATTCTTACCGATGCCAGCGTCGTCGAATAATGTAAAATGCACCTCGATAATTATTAAAAAAACCGGGTGCTCCCCGGTTTTTTTATGAGGAAAAAGGTTTAATGAGCAAATCTAAAAGTAGTGGCCGATGGTTACGCGAACACTTTTCTGACGAATACGTCATCAAAAGCCAGAAAGAGGGCTATCGTTCTCGAGCTAGCTACAAGCTAAAAGAGATTGATGACAGGGACAAACTGATCAAACCCGGGAATCTGGTGGTAGATCTTGGTTCGGCACCAGGTGGCTGGTCACAGGTTGCCGCTGAACGCGTGGGCCACAATGGGCGAGTCATCGCTTCGGATATTTTGTTGATGGATGGTTTGGCAGATGTCGAATTTATCCAGGGTGACTTCACCAAAGAGGCCGTATTTGACCGCATCCTTGATGCCATTAATAGCGAGCCCGTAGATCTTGTAATATCTGATATGGCCCCAAACATGAGTGGTATGAAGGCAGTTGATCAACCCAGGGCCATGTATCTGGCTGAGTTGGCTTATGACATGGCAATCAAAGTTTTGCGCCCCGGGGGTTCATTTGTCACCAAGATATTTATGGGAGAAGGCTTTGATCAATATATGAAGGATGCGCGTATTAACTATGAGAAAGTTTTAACACGCAAGCCCGATTCGTCGCGCGCGCGATCCCCTGAGGTTTACTTGGTCGCAAAGAAATTTAAGGGTAAAAAGACGGTTTAGTTAGCTTTTAGCTATGACTTTGATAAGTGTCGCCCTTTGTCCCCATAGTGGTAAACTTCAAAAGAATCTGTAAGGCGAGTAATAACGATTTTCGCCTGAATAAGGTAGATAAATATGGCAAAAAATTTAATTCTCTGGCTGGTTATTGCTGCTGTGTTAATGGCGGTTTTTCAGAACCTTAATCAAGGGGTTCCAGCTAACGAAATCAGTTACACCGATTTTGTTGAGCAAGTTCAAAACGGCAATGTAGAAGAAGTCACCTTCCAGGGTTCCATGATTTATGGTGAAACCAGAGATGGTTCCAGTTTTCAGTCGGTTCGTCCCAACGTCACAGATAACCAGATCATGGATGAATTGCTTCGCAACGGCGTAAATGTTCGTGGAGAAC
>JAURLY010000126.1 GCA_030830945.1 Gammaproteobacteria bacterium
CGCTTCCGATGTAAATCAAATTTTGAAGACTAATCTTGAAGCCCCCATCAATGTCTGCCGAAGTCTGATTCCTTACTTTCAAACCCTGCCTTCGGCAATTATTGTCAATGTTGGATCAATATTAGGCAGTATCGGTTTCGCCGGCTCAACGCTCTACTGTGCCAGTAAATTTGGTCTCAGAGGATTTACCGAAGCGCTGCGCCGGGAACTGGCTGACAGCCAAATTTGCATAATTTATTTCGCTCCGAGGGCAACCAATACCTCGCTTAATAGTGCGGAAATGAACGAAATGAACAAACAGCTTGGAAATAAAGTGGACAGCGCCGCGGAGGTTGCCGCACAGCTAACCCGAATAATTATCAAGGGGCGTCCCATATCAAGATATCTTGGTTGGCCAGAATCCTTTTTCGTCCGCTTAAATTCATTGTTTCCACGACTGGTTGATCAGGCAGTAAGAAAACAACTGTCTGTCATCAAACGATTTGCCAAACCTGCAGCAGAGCTTAACAGCCCTATGCCAATTTCAAAGAGAGGTGACTAGAAATGAGATTTCATTATTTCTTTCTTTCAATCGTAATTATGTTTTGTTTTGAACCAGTCTACGCTGCTGAGAGCATTGATGAAGCTGTATCCATGCTGCAAACCCAGTGGGCGATCAACAACTATGAAAAAAGTGGTAAAGAGCAGGAGGAGTCGTTCCTGGCATTAATTGAAAGTGCAGATAACCTGATTGAAGACAACCCCAATCAGGCCTCGTTGTACATCTGGCGCGGAATCATAAATTCGACTTTTGCCGGTGTTAAAGGAGGGCTTGGTGCCATGAAATATGCCAAGGCATCCAAAGCAGATCTGGAAAAAGCCATGGCACTTGATCCCGATGCGCTTCAAGGCTCGGCATATACCAGTCTGGGTACGCTGATGTTCAAAGTACCGGGCTGGCCAATCGGTTTTGGTGATGATAAAAAAGCCGAAGCATTGCTTCAGCAGGCGCTTGAAATAAATCCGGACGGGATTGATCCCAATTATTTTTACGGGGATTATTTGCGCGAAGAAAAGCGCTACTCCGAGGCGCAAAGCTATATGAAACATGCTTTGGAGGCTGCTCCAAGGCCAGGTAGGGAACTTGCCGATGCAGGTCGCCGTGAGGAAATACGCACAGCCATGGCTGATATAGCGAAACATCTCGAATAGCAGGTTTATATAGGCGCATAATTACTGCCATGGGAACCTATTTGGAATATCAGGTCTAAAATCTTTTGTGTTGAGTCGCATTAACGGCGATTAAAAAAGGGGAAAGCTTGAAAGTATTGCTGGTTGAAGACGACAAAGACCTTGCAGCTGGCCTTGTAAAAGTATTGCAGACAGAAAGTTTTCTAGTCTGCCACTCCGCACGCGGCTCTGATGCTAAAAGCCAGTTTACCCAGTTCCAGCCTGATTTGGTCATTCTGGACCTGGGCTTGCCTGATATAGACGGCATTCAAGTGCTTAAATATTTTCGTAGCCAGAAAAAAGAAACGCCGGTTCTCATCTTGACCGCTCGTGATGGGCTCGCCGATAAAGTCAACGCATTGGATATTGGTGCCGATGACTATTTAGCCAAACCATTTGATCTCGCTGAATTACTTGCGCGCTTGAGGGTAATGACCAGAAGACTGGGTACTGCTTCAAGCAGCAAGATTCAGGTCGGCAATGTTGTACTAGACATTGCAGCACACGCATTAATGGTTAATGGGGAGGCAGTTCGTCTGCCTCGAAAAGAATACATGGTACTTAAAACACTTATGGAGGAGGCGGGAAGAGTTAAGACCAAGGAAATGCTGGAAAACAATCTCTATGAGTGGGGTGAAGAAATAGGCAGTAATGCCATAGAAGTCCATATAAGCAACCTAAGAAAAAAACTTCCCGAGCAATTTATAAAGACAATTCGTGGCGTGGGTTACACAGTTAGCCGGAACGACAACCAGTAAAAGGCATGAAGTCGATACGTACATATCTGGTTTTGGTTATCCTTTCAGTTATCTGTCTGGCAAACTTTACCGCAGCGATGCAAGGTTACCGGGGAAGTTTGAAAGCCGCAGACAGGCTTGTAGAAAATCGTCTCAGTGAAAAAGCCCACATTTTAAGTGCTTTTTTAGATCAGCATACAACACTGCCCCGAGGCATATTTGATCAGCAGACGCTTTATCAAATATGGGATCAGGACGAATTAATAGCCAGCTCAATAAATGCGCCAGATAACCTTTTTGCCCCAGTTGATGGAAATTTCCACCTGCAGAGCCATGCAGGTGATCGTTGGCGTGCCGTTGGCATGACGCTCGACCAGAGTCAGATCCAGGTAATAGTTGCTGAAAAATACAGTGCGTATGCCAGCCTGACAGAAGATATTTTGCTCAGGGCCATCATCCCAATTATCTGGGTTCTACCTGTGTTGGGCATTCTGGTATGGCTTGTTATACATATCGGCCTGCAGCCGCTAAAAAGACTTGCCAACAGCCTGTCTAAACGTGAAGCCAATGACTTAAAAGTCATACAAATGGATGCTTACGCAGGCGAACTTACGCCAATTGTCGCCGCGCTCAATGGCCTCTTTTCCAGACTATCTGAAGCTTTCGACCGAGAGAGGCGCTTTTCATCTGACGCTGCACATGAATTGAGAACTCCCCTAGCAGCTTTCAAGGTTAACCTACACAGTCTTGGAAAAAATGAAATTCAATCAGAAGATCTGGAGCGCTTAAAGCGTACCTCCGAGAGGATGGAGCACAGTATCGAACAACTGCTCACATTGAACAGAGTAGCCTCTGCGGGTGAAGGTGCCCCATTGGAGGCCTATGATCTATATGGTATTACCCGAGATGTCATAGCAGATATGTACGTAATTATTGAAAACCGAAAGCAAACAATCGAGCTTGCGGGCGATCCTTTGTTGCTAAGAGTTGATCCCGGGTCATTAGCCGTTGTGATAAGAAATTTAATCGATAATGCCTCCAAGTACTCACCAAAAAATGGCTCGATTCTGGTAAGTACAGAAAGCTCGAATGGTATGGCTATTCTGCGAATAGAGGATTCTGGAAAAGGCATTCCCAAAGCAGAGCATGCACGCGTTCTTGAACGCTTTTATCGTATTGGTGGTGACCAGAACGATTCCGATATCACAGGAAGTGGTCTCGGTTTGTCCATTGTTAGCTTTGTGCTAAAGCTGTTTGGCGGCAAAATAAACTTTTTCGAATCCAAAACCCTTGGGGGACTGGGTGTCGAAATTTCATTTCCGTCAGCTGGGAATTCCGATGACTAGACTCTTTGGAATAATGGTTCTAACAACCTTTTTTACTTGCATGCCGGTTTTGGCAGACACGCCTGAATTTACTCTCACTATCAAGGATCACTTGTTCTACCCATCCGAACTCAGGGTCCCAGCAAACCAGAAAGTTCGCCTGCTGATTATCAATGAAGATCCCACCCCTGAAGAATTTGAAAGCTATGAGCTCAATAGGGAGAAAGTGATTCTTGGTGGGCGCAGGACGGTTATTTTTGTCGGCCCACTTAGAACCGGAGAATATTCTTTCTTCGGTGAATTCAATATGTCCACAGCTCAGGGCATATTAATCGCTGAGTAGCTAATTATGTTGTTAGATATTGTTATTATCGTACTGAGAGAGACACTTGAGGCCAGTGTCCTTATAGGCGTATTGCTTTCTGTCAGCCGACATACAGATATTAATCTTTTGTGGATTTTTCCGGCCATGATTTTAGGGACGGCTGCAGCACTTTTCTATGCTCTAAGCTTGGGAGAAATCTCGGAATGGTTTGATTATGCAGGGCAGGAGGTCATAAATGCTGGTATGCAATACATCATTTATGCCTTGCTTGGATGCATTGTCTGTTTGCTTTTTTCTTTAGACAAACAAAAGCGCAAATATCTGAAAGGATTAATGGTGGCATCTGTGGCCATGGCTATGGTGCGGGAGGGGAGTGAGTTGTTTGTGTTTTATACCGCTTTCTTGTCCCAGCCAGGTAGTGCTTTGCAAGCTGCAACCAGTGGCTTTATAGGCCTTTCCGTTGGAGTAAGTGCAGGTGTAATTGGCTACTACGCGCTGGTAACCCAAAAACCTCCTACTGCCAAAGCTTTTCAGGCTTTTTTGCTTGTACTTATACTGACAGGAATGGCTATGCAGGCAACCCAGTTGTTAATCCAGGTAGATTGGATCACTGTAAATGAGCCTGTATGGGATACAAGTTGGTTGGTAGCCGAACCATCCGCAACTGGCCAAGTCCTATACGCTGTGTTTGGCTACGAAGCGACTCCATCCTTGATCGAGATCATTTTATATTTCATTTCAATGGCTATGATTTTGGGCCCTGTAATGTTGCTCAACTTTTTCACCAAAAATAGAAATAACGAAGTTAAACCATGACTAAAACAACGTCATCTATAGGTCAAAATATACGCTTAACCCTTCTGTTGTCATGCCTATGCCAGCATGCATTTGCCGATGGTTCAAACATTGGCAAAGTTTATGATCCATACGTCAATCAACTTGAAAAAGAATTTGAATATAGAACTCTTTACGAAGATGGAATTGGGCTGCAAGAGACTAGTCTTCACAGCTATCGGTTTGGTTATGGTCAGGCTATTTCAGACAACATGGCAGCCGAGATTTATCTTTTAGGTGAGCATGAGTCTGGTAGCCCCATCAGTGTTGACGGTTATGAGGCTGAGATTAAGTGGCAAATCACCCAGCAGGGGGAGTACAGCAATGATTGGGGTGCATTATTTGAGATTGAGCGAGAAGAAGGCGGCATATGGGAGGCCAAAAGCTCATTGATCGCTTTGCATGAATGGCCCAATTGGATTGCCACTGGCAACCTTTCCCTGATCTATGAGTGGGGTGATAGCGTGAAAGACGAGTGGGAAACGGCATTCTCCGGACAACTTAGATACCGCTATAAGCAAAGCTTCGAACCGGCAATAGAGGTTTACCAGGCGCAAAATATTCAGGGAATAGGGCCTGTTCTTACCGGATTATTGCGAATAGGGCAGATAAACAAGCTTAACTGGGAAGCAGGCGCCATCGTTGGATTGAAATCCGACACTCCTGACTTAACAATAAAAATAAATCTCGAATACGAATTTTATTGATAAATTACAATTAGTTAGATGGGATATTTAATTTATTAGTTAGATATTTTTTTTGTGAGCCTGGACGGATCAAGCATCTGCTCCAGTTCTTCCCGACTGACATCCGTCATTTCTTCAGCAACATCAAGCACTGGCCGTTTCTCAGCATAAGCCTTTTGCGCTATTTCAGCGGCTTTTTCATAACCAATCACGGAATTTAAAGCCGTCACCAATATCGGGTTTCGGGCCAGTGTTTCCCACAGTTTGCCCTGATTAACTTCGAAGATCGCCACGGCCTTATCAGCCAACTGATTGCAGCTATTGGATAGCAAAACCAAGCTTTGCAATAAGTTATAGGCGATGACGGGCAACATGACATTCAACTGAAAATTACCACTTTGCCCTGCGACGGTAATGGTTACATCATTGCCCATGACCTGGGCGCAGGCCATGGCGGTGGATTCGGCGATTACCGGATTGACTTTGCCCGGCATAATGCTACTCCCTGCCTGCAATTTGGGCATATTGATTTCGCCCAGACCTGCAAGTGGACCACTGCCCATCCATCGAAGATCATTGCTTATTTTCATCAAGGCAACTGCCAGGGTTTTTAATTGGC
>JAURLY010000127.1 GCA_030830945.1 Gammaproteobacteria bacterium
ATTAAAGGCCGCTTTCATGGTGTTGCTGGCCATTAGTGCATCGTTGCTATCCTGATAGCTATATAGAGCCTCGCGGTTTATCAGCAGTGCTTTAACGTAAGAACGTTGAACTTCTGCAGCTGAATTAATCAGGCTTTCGATCGGGTCAGAGACGTTATGCGACTGATCAAGCATGTAGGCAGGATTAAAGCTTTCCTGCTTGCGATATTCGGCATCAACCAATTCATTGAAAATTAGAAATTGCTGGTAGGGATGCAGAGAGCCGCTGTCCAGATCGTCATCACCATACTTGCTGTCGTTGAAGTGAAAACCGGCAAGTTTTTTAAATTGAATCAGGCGCGAGACAATCATTTCAATGTTTACATTGGGGGCATGGTGTCCTAGATCGACCAGTGACTTGGCCTTAGGACCCAGTTCCATTGCACAGAGTACGTTGGTACCCCAATCCTGTATCACAGTTGAGTAGAAAGAGGGCTCAAACATCTTGTGC
Organism: Gammaproteobacteria bacterium; assembly: GCA_030830945.1. Classification (GTDB taxonomy): domain Bacteria; phylum Pseudomonadota; class Gammaproteobacteria; order Pseudomonadales; family GM7GCV1; genus GM7GCV1. Next base: position 491 of record JAURLY010000127.1, read on the forward strand.
TCGATAAACATTTGCCAGTTTTCAGGCAGGGCGTTGTAGATCGTACGCGTGCTTTCCAGATATCGCTCAAGCTGCCTTTGGAAGTGAGACTGGCCGGCAAAATTGGAACCGTCGCCTATCCATACGGTGATGTTTTCAGATCCCAGCGCTTTTCCCCATTCGATACACTCCAGATTATGGGCAACGGCCTGCTCGCGAACCTTGGGGTCAGTGTGCGTCAGGCTACCAAATTTGTATGAGAGCGGTTGTCCTGGCTGATCCTGAAAGGTGTTTGAATTGACGGCATCAAATGACAAGCCAAGGCTATCAGCCTTTTGGCGTAATTCGCTAAAATCATCGACCCGGTCCCAAGGAAAATGGGGGGAGACTGTCGGGGTGCATTGGGACATTTGATTGATGACTGCACAGTCTTCAAGTTTTTCAAAAATATTGCGCGGCTCACCGATACCGGGAAAGCGTGCGAAACGCGTTCCCCCTGTTCCAGTACCCCAGCTCGGTAATGCGACGGCAAAGTTCATCGCCTGTTCGGTAACCCAGTCGATATTGATACCGCGACGTTCCAGTTGTGCACCCAATGCGTCGTAGTCAGTCAGAAGCTCCGAATGTAGTTTCTTATTGGATTCAGCAACCAAATTGCTGTCGATCATCGTTTTCATGAGTTAACCCCTAGATTATGTCCGGCCTAGCGCAGGAAGGCTTCGTGTAAGCCACCGTCCACACTAATAATTTGCCCTGTGGTTTTGCTTAACTGGCCGGATACCAGAAGATAGGCCGCCTCGGCTTGGTCTTCAGGTGTAATCATTTGCTTGGTCAGTGTACGTTGTGCATAAAAGTTGGCCAGCAGTTCGCGCAGATGGTCATCGTCATCCGTTTCCTTAAATTCAATATTATATTTGCTCAGGGAGGCTATAACCCGATCCCGCGGGAACATGGTACTGCCCTTGACGACGGTTGCAGGTGCCAGGCCGTTAACGTTGACCAGAGGTGCCAGTTCGACGGCAAGTTCACGAACTAAATGGTTGGCAGCGGCTTTGCTGGTGTCGTAGGCCAGCGATCCTTTTTTCGCCACAGCGGCGTTAACGCTCGTTGTAAGTACCAGGGCCCCGGGAAATGATTGCGCTCTCCAGATTTTGCCCGCTTCAGTGGCAACAATGTAACCGCCCTTAACGTTGACGGCGTAGCTAATATCAAACATATCGTCGTTATCCATAGCATTCTGGCCTGGGGCCAGAAACACGCCGGCAGTAACGATGATCTTATCGATGCCGCCATAGGCCAATGTCACTTCTTGCAGCATGGCTGCGACGCTGCTGCGGTCAGTAATATCAACCTGTAGGGCAATAGCCGGACCGCAACTGGAAATGCCACTGCCGGCAACGCCGATTCCTACACCATATTTGTCGGTGAGCTCTTTAGCTGTGCACTCGGCAGCATCAACTCGCAAGTCGGCGCAGACGACATGTGCCCCTTCCCGAGCCAGGCGGTGAGCTGTGGCCTTGCCAATACCGTCTCCCGCCCCGATGACGATCGTCACATCACGGGCCAATGGTGCTTCCTTTGGCATTCGCTTTAATTTTGCTTCTTCCAGTAGCCAGTATTCAATATCAAAGGCTTCTTGTTGGGGTAGGGCAATATATTCATTGATGGCTTCTGCACCTCGCATGACCTCGACGGCACAATTATAAAATTCTGCCGTTACCCTGGATTCGCTCTTGTTTTTCCCCCAGGCGATCATTCCAATGCCGGGAATCAGGCAAATCGATGGATTGGACGGTCGAATAGCTGGAGAGTTGTCGTGTTTGCAGTCCTCGTAGTATTTACGATAATCCGCTTTGTATTGTTCGATCCCTTCCTTGAGCAACCTTTTGAGTTCTTCAATGTTCCCAGATACGGGATCCCAGGCGACATAAAGAGGTTTGATTTTAGTTCGCAAAAAATGATCGGGGCAGGATGTACCCAATTCAGCCAGTCTTGGGGCATCGACGGAATTAACAAATCGCAAAATGGCATCGTCAAATTGCACGGTGCCAATCATTTTTGCTTCCCCGGACACCTGTCCACGCAAGAAGGGCAGAATCTCAGCCAGAACCTTTTGGCGCTCAGACTCTTCAAGTGTTTGGTATTTTTTACCACCGAAAGTCATTTCGCCTTTATCTTTCGATTCGATGAACTCGGCTGCTTTTTCGATAATATCCAGACTGAGGTCGTAGCATTCCTTATTATCATTTGCCCAGTTAATCACGCCGTGACCGGCTAAAAGAACGCCTTTTGCCTCAGGGTGGGCCTCGCAAATTTTCTGTAGTTGAATACCCAGATCAAATCCTGGACGTTGCCATTCAGTCCATATCAACTCACCACCCCAGATTTCCTCAGTGAGTGCACGCGAGTTTTTGCTGGCGGCTACCGCGATGACGGCATTGGGGTGCATGTGATCAACGTGTTTGAAGGGAACAAACGAATGCAGTGGCGTATCAATCGAGGGCGGGCGTGGATTGAGATTGAATGTGGTGTGATTAAACATGCCCACCATGTCATCCTCAATCGGTGTTTTGGCACCTACCTTAGTACTGGCGTAATAAATGTTTTGTAAAGAAAGCAGCTTGTCCTGATACAAAGAGGAGAAGTTTTCTTTCTTGGAAGTTCGCAGATCACCGCCAGAGCCTTTTACCCACAGAACCTCTACATCTTCTCCGGTAATAGGGTCTTTTTCGATGATTTTTGCAGAGGTATTGCCCCCGCCTGTGTTGGTAATGCGTTGGTCTGCACCGAGTATGTTTGACCGATAAACCAACTTTTCTACGGGATCAAGGCTGTCGGCAATCGCATCATCCCAAGCGTAATTGACGTGCGAATAAGATTTCCCGGTGAGAGACATAATTAGCTAAATCCTGAATTGGTTAGATTTATGTTGCGCGATAATACGCTAGTATAAATCAAAATCAATCATAAAATTGCAAAACGAATCACTCGCGAGTAATATTCAGTTGCCTTTCTGTAGGCTTTCGGAGACAAATGCTTTACGTGGGTTTCCAGTTAAATAAAAGCAAAATCATATAACTAATAAAGAGAAGTCAGATGAGCGTTCAGGAATTTGAGAGGGAGCCGGTAAGCCCGGAAAGGTTGGAGCCTGGCAGACACTTTGCCGCGAGCTATGCAGGTGAGCATGTCGCCGGCACCGAATTTGTTATTGGGGCGCTTTTTGTTGCCTGGGGTGTGGGTACGGTTGATATCTTAACCGGCCTGATTATCGGTAACCTTTTGGCGGTACTTACCTGGGCACTGGTCTGTGCGCCAATTGCTGTAGACACTCGTCTTACTTTATACGCCTATATAGAAAAGATAGCTGGCCCAGGCACGGTCAAGCTCTACTCAATTGTGAATGGCGCGCTTTTCTGCGTTCTGGCCGGAGCCATGATCACAGTATCCGCCTCCGCTGTGCGTATTTTGTTTGACCTGCCACCGCAAGTTAACTGGTACCCGACTAACGCCGGTTTTGTGGCAGTCGCCTTAGGGGTTGGCGCAGTGGTTGTTGTTATAGCCATAAAAGGGTTCAAGCGAGTTGCCCAGTTTGCTGAAGTCTGTGCTCCTTGGATGATCCTGATGTTTTTTGCCGGTGCGTTAGCTATTTTGCCAGTGTTGGTATCAGCAACTCCCGGCATAGAGGGCATTAACAGTTTTTCTGATTTTCTTTTGGTGGGTGATACCTATATCTGGCGCGATACAGGCAGTGAACTTGGTATGTGGCATGTGGCAGCGTTTGCCTGGGTCTGTAATCTGGCGATGCATGGCGGCCTGTCAGATATGACCATTTTGCGCTTTGCCCGCAAGTACCAGTATGGATATTTTTCGGCATTGGGTATGTTTGTGGGGCACTTTTTAGCCTGGATATGTGCCGGGATAATGGGCGCAGGTGCGGCCATGTTAATGCAGACTACGATTGCAGAGATGGATGCAGGTGGTGTGGCATATCAAGCCTTGGGCGCGACGGGGATTATCGCTGTCATTATTGCAGGCTGGACAACATCTAATCCGACCATCTATCGAGCAGGTCTGGCTTTTCAGTCGATCAACCCGAACTGGAGCAGGGTAAAAGTAACAGCTGTTGCTGGTGTGGTGACCACGGTTATTGCTTGTTTTCCTTTCGTTTTTAGCAAGCTAATGGATTTTGTTGGATTGATGGGACTGATCATAGCGCCGATAGGAGCGGTGCTGGTGACAGAGCATTGGGTATTTCCACGAATCGGTAAGACACGTTACTGGGCCCAGTACAGGAAACTGAATACCAATATGGCGGCGGTGATTGCGTGGGTTTCTTCCTTACTCATTGCCTTTGTTCTCAATCGCATGGGGCTGCATCTGTTTTTTCTGCTGATACCAACATGGTTTTCGGCCATGATTATTTATACCGTTTTGGCTTCCTTGCTGGGGGCTAACGAACAATATGCCGATCAAGTAGATCAGGAGTTGCTGCAGGAGGCTGAACGCAAGCAACGAGAAAAGCTCTATCTGGATGGGTTAAAAACCATAGAGGCCAACGGTAAAGTGGGTCGTCAGGCCACTCTCAAGCGCAACTGGTGGTTCTTTATCGCATTGGCATGCTTGCTATCTTGTCTGGCGCTGGCGATTCTTTCTTACAATCAATTCCTGTCATTGGATCAGTTGGCGGCATACATCATTTGGCCAACCCTGATTTACTTTATTTCAGCGACTCGGTCAGCAATAGTGAGTGAGCGACAAGATACTGAAGTGGTGAAACCACAGTAAGTTAGGCGAGATCTATTCATGTATACCTTTATTTTTGATATTGGTAAAACCAACATCAAAGGTGCTGTTTTGAATGAAAGTGGACAGACCGTCTGGACTCAGACCTGCGCCAACCGTCCATGTTCAGATTCTGCTTACAAATTTCCATGCATAGATGTTGAGAGCATCTGGGTATGGCTGAAGTCCACTCTAAAAGCTGCAGCAGAAGAATTCAGTATCGATGCCATAAACATCAGTACGCATGGTGCTTGTGTAGCCTTGTTGTCGTGGGATCAGGAGTTACTGTTTCCTGTGATGGATTATGAGGTGGGAGAACTTGAGGTCGATGGGCAAAGCTACGCTGTAGATCGACCGGCATATGCTCAAACGTTATCACCTAATCTTCCCGGTGGGTTAAATGTGGGCAGGCAGATATGGTGGCTGAAGCAAACTTACCCTGAGCGTTTTAGCCAGTTGGACAAAGTCTTGTTTTATCCACAGTACTGGGTTTGGAAATTAACTGGTCAATTTGTTTCGGAAGTAACCTCGCTGGGCTGTCATACCGATCTCTGGGAGCCCTTGAAGCACGAATATTCGAGCCTGGTTAGCACTTTGGGTATTGAGAGCGCGCTACCTCCTTTGGTTGACAGCTATTCCAGCGTAGGTCCCGTTAAGGAATTGCTGGCAGATGATCTGGGTTTGTCTCCATCATGCATGGTTTACCCCGGCGTACACGATTCCAACGGCAGTTTGGCGCGTTATCTGTCCTCAGAGCTGCGTTCACCCTTTAATGTCGTTTCCACAGGCACCTGGCTAATCGTTATGGCGGTTGGTAATCCGGGCAAGGATTTGCTGGAGTCCCGGGATATGCTTGCCAATGTCGATGTAAATGGAAACCCTGTCCCCTGTGCGCGATTTATGGGTGGAAGGGAATTTGAAAAAATCTGTCAGCTAGCCGGAGTTACGACAGATGAGCCAGTAACTCAGGCAAGCATCCAAACTATTATTGATGACAAGGTATATGCAGTGCCGCCATTTGAAACAGGTACTGGGCCTTTCAGACAGAACTCCGCTTCCGGACACTATGCAGGCACGGTGGATTCAGGAACTTCATTGGCAACACTTTATCTGTCACTAATGGTGGATTATGAGCTTGAACTACTAAATGCACAGGGCCCAATTTTGTTTGGTAGTGCCTCACAAAAAAATCCTCTGCTTTGCCAGCTTCTGGCTCAGTTACGTCCACAGCAAAAAGTGTTTGTGTCGAACGACAATGCCAGCACGATTAAAGGCGCCTGGAGCCTTACGCGAGGGCAGAAAAAACTACCGCCTGAATTTAGTGACTTTGAAATTGTGCAAGCTGCCCAAATTGAGGGCCTGACAAATTACCAGAAAGATTGGCGAAAGCTGGCTCTTGGGGAGAACTGATATATGAATACATATAAAGCACTTAAATCGCTAGTGACGTTTTGTCTATTGCTGTCAGGATTAGCATTTCATGCCCAGGTGGTTGCCAATGATAAGCCCAACATCCTGTTTATCCTGACAGACGATCTGGGTTTCAACCAGATTGGAAGTTATGGCAATACGCCGATTAGAACGCCCAATCTGGATAAATTGGCAAGTAATGGCATTCGATTCGATCAGGCCTATGCTGGAAGTACCGTTTGTTCTCCGTCCAGAGTGTCGCTATTCACAGGCAGGGATGGTCGTTTAATGCGAGACAACTCCAACAACGTACGGCTCAATCAAATCGACGTGACAATC
>JAURLY010000010.1 GCA_030830945.1 Gammaproteobacteria bacterium
ACCCATTCATATCGCGGTACAAGGGCAATCTCCTCTCTAAATATGCAAGAAGAATAAACGCCCTTTATAGTCAAGTCCACCATAAGTGAACCGAGGCGTTTATGGCCCGAATTTGAAACCTTGAAGTTGACCCTTCCCCAAAAATTAATGGAATAATCGCCCTACTCCCACTCGATGGTAGCTGGCGGCTTGCTGGAGATATCATATGCTACCCGGGAAATACCGGAAATTTCGTTGATAATGCGGTTGGAGACTTTTTCCAAAAATTCATAAGGCAAATGCGCCCAGCGCGCAGTCATAAAATCGATGGTTTCCACTGCTCGCAAACTGACAACATACTCATAGCGACGGCCATCACCGACAACACCGACAGACTTCACCGGCAAGAATACGGTAAATGCCTGACTGACTTTTTGATAAAGATTGGCTGCACGGAGCTCTTCGATAAATATAGCGTCGGCCTCTCGCAACAGGTCGGCGTATTCTTTTTTGACTTCACCGAGTATGCGAACACCTAGACCCGGTCCAGGAAATGGATGCCGATACACCATGTCATGAGGCAAGCCCAGTTCCAAACCGATCTTGCGCACTTCGTCCTTAAATAGTTCGCGTAAAGGCTCAACCAGATCAAGCTCCATTTCCTCTGGCAGCCCACCGACATTGTGGTGCGACTTAATCACGTGGGCTTTACCCGATGCTGCACCTGCTGATTCAATTACATCGGGGTAGATAGTTCCTTGAGCCAGCCATTTAACCTGTTCGACCCTTATGGCCTCTCGGTCAAACACATCAATAAAGGTATTCCCAATAACTTTGCGTTTGGCTTCAGGGTCATCAACGCCCTTGAGCTTATCCAGAAATTCTTGCTCCGCATCTACCCGAATGATATTTAATCCGCGACTTTCCGCGAACATTTCCATGACCTGGTCACCTTCATCTTTGCGAAGCAGCCCGTTGTCAACAAATACACAGGTCAACTGATCACCGATCGCACGCTGGAGCAAGGCTGCTGTCACAGACGAATCAACACCTCCTGACAGGCCTAAGAGAACCCTGTCCTGCCCAACTTGCTCACGAACAGATCGAATGGTTTCCTCGACAATATTTGCTGGCGTCCAAAGCGCTTCGCAACCACATATTTCCAACACAAAATGTTCAAGAATTCGTCCGCCCTGAAGCGTGTGGGTCACTTCGGGATGAAACTGGATACCATAGAAGTTCTTTTCACTATTGAACATTCCAGCAATCGGGCAAGATGATGTGGAAAGCATCAACTCGAAGCCATTTGGCAATTCTGAAACCTTGTCACCATGACTCATCCAGACATCAAGAAACCGGTCTTTGTGTTCGATATGATCAGATACGTCCTTAATAAGATCAGATTCGTTTTCGACTTTTACTCGGGCATAACCAAACTCACGAAGATCCGACGTGGATACCTTCCCACCGAATTGCTCCGCCATTGTCTGCATGCCATAGCAAATACCTAATACCGGAACGCCCAGATCAAAAATTTCATCCGGTGCCCGCGGAGAGTCACCGTCAGTTACCGACTCAGGACCACCAGAAAGCACGATGCCTCGGTAATCTTTAAGATTCACGCGGTCCAGCAGGTCATAGGCGAATATCTCGGAGTACACTCCGATTTCACGAACCCTGCGCGCAATTAATTGCGTATATTGCGAGCCAAAGTCGACAATAAGTATGGCTTGCTGGTGAATATCCGTGGTCATTTAATTTTCTATCTCACTTTTCTCTTGATCGAATAACATGTTGGAACAGCCCGGCGGCCCAACATGATCCCGAAACAAAAAAAGCGACTAAGATGTCGCCTTTTCGTTCATGCACGCTACTGACACAAGTAGAGGTCAGCACCTAGCGGCTTGGGTAATTAGGCGCCTCTTTGGTAATTGCAACATCATGCACATGGCTCTCGTTCATGCCCGCATTACTTACTTTCACAAATTTCGGCTTGGTACGCATGATTTCAATATCAGCCGATCCCGTGTAACCCATAGAGGAGCGCAATCCGCCCATCATCTGGTGTATCACAACGGATACAGGACCTTTGTATGGAACACGTCCTTCAATACCTTCCGGAACCAGTTTTTCAGCCCCTTCAGACGAATCCTGAAAATAACGATCACTAGAGCCCTGAGTTTGAGCCATGGCACCTATAGAGCCCATACCACGATAAGATTTATAGGTTCTGCCCTGGTATATTTCCAGTTCACCTGGAGCTTCGTCAGTACCGGCAAAAACTGACCCCATCATCACGCAATGCGCTCCAGCCACGATGGCTTTGCTAACATCACCAGAATAACGAATACCCCCATCGGCAATAAGGGGTATACCAGAAGATTTAAGTGCTTCAGCAACATTGGCGATGGCGGAGATCTGTGGCACACCGACACCGGCAACGATTCGGGTAGTACAGATACTGCCAGGACCAATACCAACTTTAACCGCGTCCGCACCTGCGTCTTTCAGCGCAAGTGCCGCTTCGGCAGTGGCGATATTGCCACCTATTACCTGAATATGTGGGAAGTTATCTTTAATCCAGCGCACACGATCCAATACATTTTGCGAATGTCCGTGGGATGTATCAACGACGATGACATCGACACCCGAAGCAACAAGAGCCTGCACCCGGTCTTCGGTCTCTCCACTGGTACCGACACAGGCACCAGCGAGTAATTGTCCCTGGTCATCTTTGGCTGCATGAGGATACCGCTCAGCTTTATCGATATCTTTTACTGTTATTAATCCACGCAGATCAAAACTATCATTAACAACCAGTATTTTTTCTATGCGGTGCTTGTGAAGGAGTCGCTGGGCTTCTTCCGCCGAAGTGCCTTCTTTAATGGTTACCAACTTTTCTTTAGGTGTCATCACTGACGCTACGGATGCATCAAGATTTGTTTCGAAACGCACATCACGGCTGGTCACGATTCCACGTAGTTCTCCATTGGTAACCACTGGAACACCTGAAATGTTGTAGCGTTTTTTAATATTCTGGAGTTCCCGAATCGACGCGTTTTCATCGATGGTAATTGGATCCTTAACAACGCCGCTTTCATATTTTTTGACCGCGCTTACGTGTCTCGCCTGATTTTCAACGCTCATGGATTTGTGAATAATGCCTATTCCACCTTCCTGGGAAAGCGCAATTGCCATAGCTGATTCTGTAACGGTATCCATTGCAGCGGACACCAGAGGAAGATTCAGGCGAATTTCACGGGTAAGCTTGGTTTGCAGGTTGACATCTTTAGGTACAATCGACGAGTAGTCGGGTACCAATAGCACATCATCAAATGTGACGGCTTCTTCAGTGATACGAAGCATATAATATTACCCAAATTCTAATGCGGCATTATAGTCGCGGCGCCTTTTAGCGTAAACAACGATAGGCCAGATACTACCCAAATGACCGAATTAAAGCGCCGTATCTTCTCAGTTTCCGAATTTTCCGGTGAACTTAGCAAGAAAATAGCCGAACTTTTCCCCTCTGTATGTATCCGTGGTGAAGTAACCAACCTCAGCAAACCACGATCTGGGCACTGGTATTTCGCCCTCAAAGACGAAGATAACCAACTTCGCGCGGTCATGTTTAGGTCAAGTAACATTCGTGCTCCACAAATCAAGGATGGTGATGAGATCATTGCTTGCGGAAAGCCCACCATTTATCGCGAGCGCGGAGATTTACAGATTGTTGTCTCCCACATTCAAAGTGCAGGCGAAGGTGATCTTCAGCGCCGCTTTGAATTATTGCGAAAAGAGCTGCTTGAAGCGGGTTATTTTGAACTATCCAGAAAGAAGCCCATCCCGGTATATCCAACTCGTGTCGCTATTATTACTTCAAGTAGCGGAGCTGTAATTCACGACATACAAACGGTTTCAGCGAGAAGAGCGCCAGCCTTGCCCCTGTTGCTTTTTCCCAGCGAAGTTCAGGGGGAAAATGCCATCAACTCTTTGTCTGCAGCCTTGAAAATGGCCGATTCACGCGAAGATATTGATCTAATTATCATCGCTCGTGGCGGTGGCTCACTGGAGGATTTTGCAGCATTTAATTCACGTGAAATTGCTGACAGCCTATTAAATTGTCATACCCCAGTTATTTCCTCTGTGGGACATGAGTCAGACATAAGCATCGCCGACCTGGTAGCCGACCGTAGGGCTGCGACGCCGTCAGAAGCGGCTGAGATTGCCACGACAGGCCTGTTTAATTTGCCCAAAATGCTGCAAGGATATGAAAAGCATTTACATCGAAACTACCGTCAGTATCTGAAGACAGCAGAGTCCGAACTCAAGCTGGCTTCCAGCAAGCTCCGGAGCCCATCGGAGAGAATACAGGCCGTATCACAGAAGCTGGACTCGCTGGAACCCTTGCTTCTCGCCCGTATTGCCTCTCAGGTGCAAAACAAGACCCAACGACTCCTGGCTTTAAAAAGTGCTATAAATGTCAAGGGACTGGATGAGACAAAGAAAAATCTGGACTCGACTCTTTTCCAGCAAGCCCATCGTCTGGAGAGGGCCCAAAGCTCTTATCTGGGTCAACTGACTGAGCGTTTCCTGAGCAATGTAAAACTACTGGAGTCCGTAAGTCCGCTGGGTGTATTGACCCGGGGTTACAGTATTTCAATGGACAAAGACAAAAACCTGCTCAGATCAATTGCTGACATTGAACCCGGCTCAAAGCTTCTTACCCGTCTAACGGATGGCGTTCTTACATCGGAAATTACGGACAAAAAATCGCTAAAACGGCCAAACAAGGGGCACAATGAGGATAGTGACCAGCCCTAGTAATGCTGTAAGTGGCAACCCGATTTTCAAGAAATCGATATAGCGATAATTACCTGGACCATAAACCATCAGATTGGTTTGGTATCCAATCGGCGTCGCCAGGCTAACTGATGCTGCAATCATAAGGGTCACGGCAAAGGGCAAGATGCTTACACCCATTTGGTTAGCAGTGGACTCAATCACCGGAAATAAAAGGACCGCGGCGGCCATATTACTGACAAGCGCAGTAAGCAGCGAACCGACCACAAATAAGGCAACTAGCGCGGCAAACGGCGATCCCTGTGACAAGGCAATGGCGCCATGTGCCAGCGCCGTAGCCAATCCTGTCTTCTGAAAGGCAATCCCCAGGGAAATCGACGCCCCAATCACGATCAGTACAGACCAGTCCACGCAGGAACGGGCTTCCGTCAATG
>JAURLY010000128.1 GCA_030830945.1 Gammaproteobacteria bacterium
ACAAGCACCAGTTGAAATTGACGGCCAGCATGATGAAGCCTCTCACAAGCCTTGATCAGAATTCCCTGACCTTTTGCACCCGTCAGGCGTCCAACGCAAAGGATTGTGAAAGGCACATTTGTTGCACTCGATTTGTTTGATGATTGAAAATTTTCAAACTCAACGCCCAGAGGACAAACTTCAAATTTTTCCCAATTGCTTTGGGGCGAAAGAAACATCAGTTGGCTACGGGCAAATTTACTAATGCAAATCATGAAATCAGCAGATTCGATTTTTTGCAGTAGCCACTGACCTTTGGCATCATAGAACTCATCCGGCCCATGCACCGTGATGGACAAGCTGATGGGCATCATTTGCTTGAGCAGCATGCCAACGGTAGCCGCTGCATTTCCAAAATGAACATGTAAATGGTTAATTTTTTTACTTCGCATCCAGCGCGCAATCATGAGCGCTTCAGTGAAATAGAAAAAACAATACGCAAGTTGCTTCAGGTTCCACCCGGCAAGATGAAAAATGGATTTAAGACCGCGTAACCAGGCCCGCGGGTTATAAAAGAGCGCCATATGGGCAATCAAAGCACCAAGGATACCGTGCGACTTTATATAGTAGGTGCGGGATTTTTCAAGTCGCTCTTCATCCGTCATGGCTGCATCAGGCCGGTCGGGCAGATTGATCGATGCGAAGTCAATCTCAAATCCCAACGTACGCAACCGAATTGCCTCGCGAAGGATAAAAGTATGAGATATTGCAGGATACATACTAACAAAGTATGCAATTTTGTATTTTCTGTCATCAGGAGCAATTAACATGATTTTATTAGATATACCTATTAACTATTCCTTTTGAGGAAAAATTTTATTGATTCAGCTCGACTTCCAAAGTTTCCCAATTGGAACATGTATGGCAGTTGTTTTTTCTTGTATTTCTAACATTTCTATTACCTGTGCCTCAGCAATCTCTAAAACCGCAGTAGGCGGATTTAAGACCTCTTGTAAGCGGTGAGCAAAATACTTGATACGCTTAACATCAGGTTGTACTGCAAAAACATAGCTGCCAATTAGCGTTCCAAGCATTTTTCCGTACTCTTGCTTCCAAAGCCGGGGCCAAGGACGACGTGCAATCAACTCAAAATCAAGTCGGATGGGCTTCCCGGACTTCGAAACAATGAAATTTGGCAAACGATGGTCAATATCGAGAAAACCTCGATGAATCATTTTTGTTGTGGCACCAACGATACCCTCTACAAAAACCTCCTCGCCACTAATATCGCCGTGCTTGATCAGTTCCTTGAGGTGATCAACCGCATTTGCACATTTACCAAGGTCTCGCATGACCACGGCCTCCGTGTGCGAAGCGCCGCGAATACCAACTAGGCAGCAAACTGCCTCTGGTGTGTCAAGTCCCGCAGACTGCATGTTTTTAAAGCCGATCCACTCTCGCACTGCCGGATTGCTCAAGGTTAACCGTCTAATCCAAGACCGCCAACCCCGTCGATTCCAAAGTTTAATCACTACCGAGTTGCCATCTGGGCCAATTGCTCTTGCGATTCGCACATCTGAACCCCGATCTCGAATAATATTGATAGAGTCTGGTCGTGCAAGACTGATATTGCGGGCAAATTTTTTCCAGTCGCGCACGGTAACACTTTTGGAGCGGTTCATTCGGAGTCTGATTCAGGTTTTCTTTTTTGCAGAGAACGCAACACCTGCAGGAATCCGATAGCGGCTAGAGGTGTTAGACCTGCTAACAAATAGAGCAGGTAGCGTAGCGGATCGGCAATCAAGTCGGTTTCTCGAAAATATATGAGCAAGGGAAGCGCATAAATTAGCATTCCTAAGGTGAACCACAGGCCTTGCACGAGCACCTTTCCCTGTTCGAATGGAAGACACTTCACCAAGTAAATATGGGCTGCCAAATTGCTTAATGACATCAATGCAATGAAACCCGGAATGCCAAAGTATTTGAACCCAATTAAGGACATAGGCAATGTGGAGGTTTTAATCAAATTTGCCGTAAAAAGTTGTTTTGAGTTACCCAACGCCAAGACAATACGATCCATACTGATGTTGAGTATGTTTGACCATACATAAAGAGCCAACCACTGTGCAATAAATCCTGCGCCAGCGTAGCGACTGTCATATAGTTGGCCAAAAAACAATGGGGCGAAGGCCGAAAAACTGACACAACCCACACCACTGATCCATAAGATCGGATGTCGTGAGCGCAAACATGCCAGAACAACACGCTGCGGATTACTTTGAAGGCGGGACAGAAGTGGAAAAATAACTGTTGAGCTGAGTCGATCGGCAATGTGAATACCCATACGAGCAAAGGTCAGGGCAATCGAGTACACCCCGAGTTCATCTAGCGACATGGACTTGCCAAGCATCAGACGATCAAGGTTGCTAGCGAGAAAGGTGACGAGTGTACTGAGGAAGATCCATTTACCAAAATGGAAGAGATCGCTAAAACTGTCTCGATACAACCCCAATCGGTTTGGTGGGCCGGGGTTCAACAAATGGCTTAAGCCGAGTTTGGTGAGACTTCCCGCCAAATTGCCAACTACAAGCGCCCAAACGCTTGGAGAGAGAACGGCCCAAATCACCATCACAAGCGCTGAAACAGCCTGAGGAATGATTTCCAATGCAGTAACCAATTTCAGGTTCATTTGCCGATTGAGAAGAAATACACCTGTCGAGTTGAATCCGGAGATCACCGCAACAAGGGCGGCAACTGGCAACAGCGTAACAAGGGAGCCAGATAAAGGATCGGTAGAACTGTAAAAATCTGCAAATGGCACGCTAATTAAGCAAGCAACCAACCAAAGTAAAAACCCCCGGATGATTTGAATTGTCCACGCCGTATTGAGAAATGACGAATCTTCACCGCGGGGATTTCTGATAATACTGGGACCAAGGCCTATGTCTGAAAACATCTGAAGCCCCTGCATGAGAACATTGATCAGCGCCATCAGCCCAAATGCACCCGGAAAGAGCAACCAAGCAAGCAACAAGTTACTGATGAGTCGAATTAATTGGGATCCACCGTAGCCCAAGAAAGTCCAGATGGCGCCAGCCTTCGCCAGACTAATTGAGTCCTTCTTATTTTCACTGTGCATATAATATGAAAGACAATACTTAAATAATATTAAGTTCCAGCATTAATTAATCTTCTGGCAGAATAGATAAATAGCATTGAAATTTAATGCAAAGATCTATAGCAGCCCCAAGAACCGTGTAACTAGCAGATTTATCAGAAAGTATCGTTTGATGGCTAATTCGAGGTAGCCTTGTTAAGTAGTTGCAAATTAACTCCGAAAGTCAGAACTGAAAGTGCAGGAGATACCTGACGCATAAAATAACCAAAATCTGCAACCTTACTATTGGGCACGAAAATAACATCACCATTCTCAAGCGAATAATTTACCTTCCGTTCAGGACTGATCAAATCGGCGTATTCAAAAATTTCTGCCTTTTGGGTGCCCGGCCGATAGATCCCAATTTTTTGTGGTGCGGCATTTTCGTTGGGACCACCTGCCTGCGCTAACGCATCGAGAAGTGTCATGCGCGGAGAAAGGCGATAAGAGCCGGGCTTGAATACCGCCCCGAGTACAAAAACAGCGGTCTCGGAGGAATCAGGAATAAAAACGATGTCACCCTTCTTCATCCGTAGGTTGTATGCCATTTCACCGTTGAGCAGACCCTTCAGGTCAACCCAAATCAACTTTTCTCTGCCCCTAATAATTGCACAACGGGCGAGCGTGGCTTGTTTATCTAAAACTGGCATCGAGCCCGCTGAGGCGAGTACATCGATCAGCGTAGGGGGTTGTGCGAAACGAAGTACTCCCGCCCTCTCCACGCGGCCAAGTACTGTCACCTGATTCGAGGAGTACTCTTCAATCCCAAGTCTGACGTACGGTGAACTGAAATATTCGCGCAGGCGGGTATCAAGCACCTTCTGGGCTTCTTCGCGACTCAAACCGTTAAGAAATACATTCCCAATAAGTGGAAGTGTAATGATGCCGTCGGGTCCAA
>JAURLY010000129.1 GCA_030830945.1 Gammaproteobacteria bacterium
ATCTCCCGAAGACACACCCAGTCGGTTGGCCACCCCTGCGCCAAGGACTAAACCTTGCTGCGATTGCATCTCTTTCAGCAGATCTTCGCCCAACAGACGTGAAAAACCCGAATTGGTCTGTGCCTGCTCAAGCTTGGGATCAAAGGCATATAACAACCCCGGCTCAACCTGGCCACGATGACGGAACAACACTTCCAGCTCAGTAAACGGGCTTGCGGACAGCACCTGGGGATGCCCCAAGATGGTTTCCATATCTGTCTGCCAGTTCGGTCTTTCAGAAATGACCGACTGCGTCAGGCGAACATGCGGCAAAAGCATCAGGATTCGCTCGCGCATTTCCCGGTCAAAGCCATTCATGACAGAAAGTACTGTGATCAACAAGCTGACACCCAACACCAGCCCCAGTGCAGACACGAGGGTGATGAAATTAGCTAGCCTGCTGCGACGATGACCCAGGGTATATCGCAGTGCCAGTAGAACCTCTACAGACTTCATGACGATTGCAGCCTGCCCTCAGTTAATTGCAATTGCCGATCCATATGATTGGCGATTTCCTGGTCATGTGTCACCACGACCAGCGCCGAGCCTGTCTGCTGGTTTAACTGCTCAATCAGGTCAATCACACGCTTGGCATTGTCCCGATCCAGATTGCCGGTAGGTTCATCCATCAGCAAAACCCTGGGCTCACCTGCCAAAGCCCTTGCAATGGCTACCCGCTGACGTTCACCACCAGACAGCTCTGCCGGCTTGTGCTCAAAACGAGCGGACATACCCACGCGATCGAGCACCGCCTTTGCTTGCTCTGCAGCCTGTTTGCGAGACTGCCCTCTCAACCATAAAGGCATGGCGACATTCTCCAGAGCACTGAATTCAGGAAGCAAATGATGAAACTGAAACACAAATCCCAGAGCCCGATTGCGCAGGTCGGCCCGCGCGGACTCGGACAAACCGTTGACCTTGGTGCCGGCAATCCAAACCTCGCCAGCATCTGGCTCATCCAATGCCCCCAACAAGTTGAGCAAGGTGGTTTTTCCTGCCCCGCTTGCCCCCATGATTGCCAGACGCTCACCTTCAACAACGTTGAGGTCAACGCCACGAAGAATTTTCAGCTTCTCCGGCCCCAACTGGTAATTTCGCTCGAGTCCTTTGCAAACCAAGACCGCTTTGTTGTCAGAAAAAGTATAGTTCATTTCGTTTTTATTGCTTGTAAGTAAGGGCTTCCGTTGGCGGGATTTTTGATGCCTGCCACGCCGGAATAATCGTTGCGAACACAGTCAGCATCAGTGACACACCGACAACCCATAAAAAGTCACTCAGCAGCCACTGACTGGGTAAAAAGCTGACATAGAAAACGCTTGGATCAAATACCCTTGATCCGGATAACCGTTCAAAAAACATGACCACATCAGAAAGGTAAACCGCTAACAAGGTTCCGATTGATGCCCCCATAAGTATCCCCGCCACACCCAGAGTCATACCCTGGACTACGAAGATACGCATAACCGTTTTGGTATTGGCACCCAGGGTTCTCAATACCGCCATGTCGGATCGCTTGTCTGACACCATCATGACCAGCCCACTGACGATATTAAACGCCGCAACAAACACAATAATAAGAAGCAGCAAACCGACGGTAACTTTTTCCATAGCCATGGCTTTAAACAGGCTTGCATAGGCACTGGACCAGCTTTTAATTTCCCAATTACTCGCCGAGTTACCCGCCAGAAATTGCTGGAACTGACTAGAGAACTCCCCCTCGGCCTGCTCATTAACCAGTTTCAGGCGGTAACCGATATCTGCCCCACTCTGGCGAAACAAGCGGTTGGCGTCCTCAATATTTATATAGGCGAGATCTGAATCCAATTGCGAGCCTGAATCAAACACCGCCACGACCCGAAAATATTTTTCCCGAGGGTAAATCCCGGCAGGGGTGACCTGGACCTGGGGCAACAGAATGCTGATTTGATCGCCGGGCATAACCAGCAACTGGCGAGCTATGTAACCACCCAGAACAATTCCGAATTCACCCGGAATAAGTTCATCCAGACTGCCATAAAGCGTGGCACTGGAAAGCGGAACCACCGCCGAGTCGGCTACTGGCTCAATGCCTTTGAGGGTGACCGGCACCTGAACGCCACTACTGGCGACCAAAGCAAAACTCTCCAGCTGTGGAGAAGTAGCACTGACCAACTCATTTGCTTGCAAAAAAGCGAATACGTCACTCCGGGATAAAGCCAATTGCCCAACATTTGATGGAACAGAGGGCGTCAGGGTCAGTTGCGGGGAAACAAGCTGGAAACGCTCTTTTATCTCGCGATTGAACCCGTTCATCACCGACAGGACGATAATCAGCGCGGCAACACCCAGCGCCATCCCAAAAACGGAAAATGCCGCCACCACTGAGCCAAATCGATTTCGTTTGCGACCACGGGCGTATCGCAGGCCAACGGTGAATGGGACAGAGAGAATGGAGTTCATTTTGATCGTGAAACAGTGCCCGTTTGTCGACTAGTCCCGCTTTGACGGGGTAATAAATCACTTATTTGAAAATTGCCCCATGGAAACCCGTTCCAAAAGCAGGGAGCCCTTCTTTCGAGGTGATAGCTTAACAGCAACTCGTTTAGGAGTATCCGTCATGAGAACCCGAATCCTTCGAAAACTTCTTCTTTGCACACTCTTGGCGCCAGCAATGTTTACCACCCAGGTTCTGGCGGAAGATCTTAAAATAGCCATTGGAGAACAGGGTGACCGTTCAATGTCCATTCCCGAGCGCGGCCTGACTCAACAGGAAGTCTCCGAGACATTTGGCAGCCCCCAGCGAATGACCCAGATGGTGGGCAAGCTCCCATTAGCACTTGGCACTATGAAATGTTTTCCGTTTATTTCGAAGATGATCAGGTAATCCACGCTGTTAGACGCCACCGCAGTCTTTATAGCTCTTTATAGCTCTATTGTAGTCTGACGTCTGATTAGCTCTTCTTTTTCAAAAGCGCGTTGATCTTTTGACGGTTATCCACTCCGGCATAAAAGTGCTGCTCAAATAGCTGGCAAAGCGCATCAATCCGGGAATCGTGATTTGGGTTCTGCCCGCGGCTTTGCTCAGCCAATCTGGAAGGCGTAAACCCAGGTTCCAAATCAACGCCGGCCTTTAGTAATTCCGAACGAAACTGATCAAATTGCCGTTGTGTCCTTGGCCGTTTGCGCTCCTCTGAAATCCACCAGAGATTAAATCCGATAGCTCCCATAATTAACACGGCAAGCACAGAAAGTATGATCATTAGCCGCTTAATCGATAAATCACCAAAAAGCCCTTGCCACAGATCAAACTGTTGTTCGTTGTCGTAGCCCAAAATCCAGCTCACCCAGAGATAGTTGACGCTGTCCATGCGTAAACGTAGCCAATTCAGCCAATTAATGTCCTGCATGCGTGCAAGTGAGAAAACATCATCTGCCAGAAAATCCGGATCTTCTTTAAGTATCTCCCTGGCACCCATCTCAATTCGTTCAGGCGAAACAGCTGTCGTTGGGTCTGCATGCACCCATCCTCGACCCTCAACCCAGTATTCGGCCCAGGCATGGGCATCGTACTGATACACCATCAGGTAATTGCCATCAGCGTTTAGCTCACCTCCCTGATAACCCGAGACAATGCGGGCGGGAACGCCCGCAGCTCGCAACAGGAATACGGTTGCCTGGGCAAAGTGTTCGCAGAAACCGCGCGTTCGATCAAACATAAACTCATCAATGGAGTCCGTACCAAAGGCACCCGGATTTAGCGTATAGGTATGCTCAGAGCGGAATAAGCTAAAAAGGCGGCTCACTAACTGGTCTGGTGACAATCCCTGGGATGCCCAGCTCTCAGCAAGCTCCCGTGTACGAGGATTAAACTCATCGGGCAGGTGAAGATTACGATAGCGATCCCGGTAATCGAGTACGTCGCCAGTCATCCGGTAATCCGGATAACTGGTGACACTGTATTTCACCCGCTGTGTAATCGGTTGCCGACTGACGAGCCTCAGTCCCTTGGTCATGCCCAATCCATTTTCCTGGCTGGTGGGTGCCGCTAGCGCGAACAACCAATGCTGACTGGTTGGCTCCTGGTACACATCGTCTTCCAGCGGCTGCCCTTCGTAGAGAATTTCGTCCAGCCACTCTGGAGCTGGCCGATTTGAACCAGGAAAATGAGTTCGACCACCGTCCTGAATGGTCATGAAATTCTCGCGATTGGTCCACGCCTGCCCGTCGTAGTCACTTAACACCAGGGCCCGCCAATACAGGCTCCGTCTGGGCGGAACTTCGTCTTCAAAACCGACACGAAATGCCAATTTGCTGGAACGCGCCAACTCGCCAATAGAGCCGGGGCTCATGGTGTCCGAGATCCCACTAACGGCCTGATCTTCTGATACAGGAACAACCCAAAACGAAGGAACTCGCGGAGCAAAAAGGAAGATGATGATGGTTAGTGGAATGGATACCAGGGCAATCCAGCCAACGCTTTTTAACGGAAACAGCGAAAATGATTTGAACGAATACTGTTGCCAGGGATCTCGTTCTGCCATGTTTTGTGCCGTCAACGTCAGGATGATCGACAAAACTGCGAGCAAAAAGTGGAAAACGGTTTGTTCATAGATCAGCTGAATCGCGGCAATAAAATAACAGAGATAAAGCACGGTACGTGCCTCACGAATGACCCGCATTTCCAGAAACTTCAGTGCACAGCAAATAATTAACAATGTGCTCATGGGCTCAAGCCCTATGGGGGGGTACCACTGCCAGAGGACGAACGCCGAGGCGAGCACTGCCAGACCAGCAGTAACTTTACGCGATAGCTGCGCGCCTCCTTTCCATAAAACCCGCAAACGCCAACTGATGGGGACAAGACAAAAAATGGCGACCCAAATGGGCACATAAAACCAGATAGGCAGACAAGTTACGGATAGCGCCAACACCAACCAGCCTTGCTGTAACCGGGAAAGCTGTAGCTTCTCTGTCTTTGGTGAAGAAGTAAATTTTTGGTTAACCATCTTCGTCACCTTCCGGGTTTTCATCCAACCCATAAATGGCCAATGCACTCAGTAAACGGTGCATATGCATCTCGCCCTGTGCCGGGGGAAAGACTTGGCCAGGCAGACGCAACCCATAGTGCTGGCCTAGCTCTTCCATCTCAATAATTTTTGCGCAGAGCGCGCTTAGACGCTGCTCCGTTCCCAGACCGGCATAGTTTTCCCAGTCCAGCCACTCAGGGTTAAGGGTTTGGGCTTCGAAGGTTTTCTCCAGCAACCCGCGCCCAGCTGAATATTGTTTCCAGGCGATGCGCTGGGGCGAAACACCAGGTTGCCATTCGGACAGGCCACCAAAATCATCGATACCGCGCTTGTGGCTTTGCCCTTCACCGCCTTCCGACTGTTCTCCGGCAGTAGGTTCCGCCGGCATCGGCTTGGGGTATACCAAGGCATTCAACTGTAATCTCGGCCAACTCCAGGCACGCAGTATTCCTAGCGGATAAGTGGTTTCCACCCGTAATCTTCCCGGGTTTAACCAGCCCCTGCGCTGGGTTTGCAGGCGAACTTCGGTTTGTACCGTACTTTTGGCGGGGACATCCAAACTGACGGGGTTTGCATCCGTCCACTGCAGGACAATACCAAGCCGGTCATGCTTGGTTGGATTTTCGACATTTAGGTGAATTGTAAGTTTATCGCCCGCAAATGCTCGGTCACAGCCAGTAACCGAAATTTCAAGACCTGAGAGATTGGCGTGCGTTCGAAAAATGGTACTGACAAAAATTGCCAGCATAAAGAATGTAAGTGCGAGAACCAGATTGTTTTCGTAATTGGTGCCTGCCAGCCACATCATGATGGTGACCACCAAAAAGCCGACAAACTGCATTGAAGGGAAAATATAGAGGTTATGCTGGGAAAAAACTTCCCGAACGGTCTCTGGCTGGCGTCGCTCCAGCCATTTTTCCAGACGTTCCCTAAAAGATTGTCGAGCCGAAGAAATCATCTCTTACTCGTGCCATGTATCAAGAAGCCAAAATATCAATGGTTTCAACCCATTGCTCTATTTCAACCACGCTGGTTTGGCCACCGCTAGTACGACTGTTTAATCGGTGGCTAAAAACGGGGGCAACAACGGCTTGCACATCGTCCGGGCTCAAGTAGTCACGGCCCTCTAGCATCGCCCAGGCTTTGGATGCCTGCATCAGAGCGAGCCCGCCCCGGGGAGAAATACCGTGCACGAAAAGGCCACTTTCCCTAGTCGCCTTTATCAATCGTTGTAAATAATCCATGACCACATCGGAGGCTTTTACCTGACTAACTGCTTCCTGCAAGGTCAACAAATGTTCAGCTAAAAGTACTTGCTCAATTTCCGAAATATTCTCACGGGGATTTCGCCCTTCAAGAATTTCTCGCTCTGCGGCTGCATCGGGGTAACCGAGTGATATCCTCATCAAAAAACGGTCTAGCTGAGATTCAGGTAGCGGGAAGGTCCCGGCAAGGCTATGGGGGTTCTGCGTTGCGATAACGAAAAACGGCTCAGGTAGCTTGCGCGATTCACCATCTACCGACACCTGCCTTTCTTCCATAGCCTCCAACAAGGCGGATTGAGTCTTGGGGCTACAGCGGTTGATTTCATCAGCCAGGAGGAATTGGCAGAATATTGGCCCTTCCTGAAACTGGAATTTACCTGACTCTTTATCAAACATGGAAAATCCAGTCAGATCAGCGGGCAACATATCGCTGGTAAACTGAACCCGTTTGTAATCAAGGCCGGTCACTCGGCCAAGTGCTTGCGCCAGGGTTGTCTTGCCCAAACCGGGCAAATCTTCTATGAGCAGATGTCCTCGGGCGACCATACAAGCCACTGCGAGTCGAACTGCGTGATTTTTCCCCAGCAATACGCGGCTTACCTGTTCAACAGCCGCTTCTAATTGATTTGGCATTACTCCATCCAATAATTATTTTTTGTTTTTGTTAATTCCCAAAGCCATTTAGCAGGCCTCTGAGCGCTTCTTGCTGTTCTTCACCCAGGCCCTGTTCTTCCAGCCTGTTATTAATCTCAGCTTCGGCTTCGTCGCGGGTTTCATTCAAACGGTTTTCGGCTTCTTCCCTTAAGGCTTCAAGTCGCTCCCTGGCTTCGGCCATAAGTGCAGACTCCGCCAAAGTCGCTGAAACCGCCTGGGTGATTTGTCGGATAACTTGCCCTGCCGCCTCTTCTGCTGTGGCACCATTGGTTTCGCGGCCAATACCATTCAAACGCAATTCGGGCAGGGGTAAATCAAGCACCTTTCCGTTAAGCACCTGATGGCGAGCGGTAACCATACCTCCCGTTAAGACAAAGTTATCAATGATGATCTTTTTAGCGGATGTGGATTCTTCCTCATTTTCTTCCGATGCAGGCATATTGGCTGCTATGTTTTCTAACAGCGCCCGAAAATTATCGCTGGAACTTGAGCCTTCGTAGATTATCTCTGGCGACTGGATGAATATACGCTTAATGACAATAACGTCTTCCAGCATAGAAGGAAGCTCTATTTCAACCAAAACGGAGTCAAGTGAGAAAATATTAGGCTGTTCATAGCCCTCTGGATTGCCAATGGAAAGGCCGGAGATAGCAGCACTGCCGTCAAACACCCGAATGTCCACGGTATCCAGAGCGACCGGCGTTCCCGTAATCTGGGGTCCCACTTGCAATGCAGCCTCTTTGAGCAGCGTATTGAGCTGATAAAAAATGACACCAAATGCCACAAGAATCAGAACCAGCAGGCCTGCGAGTATTTTTAATAATGGTCTCATTGCCGAACCTCGATAGAATGAGTCGGGTCAGTCTAGCACTGCCCTAAATTGTCACAGTTGGGAAAACGATCTAGTTGTTCCGGTTACAAGCTCAATATTGAATGAGAATGCAGCCAGGTACCAGATTTCAAAGATTAGGAGTTGGTTATATGTTTCCAATAAATAGCCTGTTTCACAGTTTTCAGCTTCTTTTTACGCCCGGTATCCGCATGCTTACCCTGGGGCCAATAGCAATTAATCTGGTTATTTATCTGCTTTTGGGCTGGTACGTTGTCGAACTTTTTTCCCAGGCTCTCGACTGGTCAATGAGCCGCATTCCCGACTGGCTGTCATTTTTGGAACCGCTTGTATGGATACTTTTTGTTTTGGTTTTATTGATCGGTTTTGGTTATACCTTTGCTTTGTTGGCAGCCCTTATTGCCTCGCCATTTAATGGTTTGCTTGCCGAAAAAGTGGCGACAATGAGAGGACAAGCAATCGAAGAACAGCCTTTTACATCACGGGCGATTCTGTCCCTCGTCTGCAGGTCAGTGTGGCGTGAAGCGGTAAAGCTGGCTTATTTCCTGCCTAGATTAGTCGGCATCCTGCTTTTATCTTTTTTAATTGGTTTTATACCCGTCATTGGCTGGATAGCTGCAACCACTCTGACTCTGTTGTGGGCTTCGTGGAATATGGCGATTCAGTTTATGGACTACCCTGCCGATAATCAGGGACTCAATTTTTCGCAAACTATTGATGTAATGAGAGAAAAACGTCCGTTATGCCTTGGTTTTGGTGCCTTAATCGCTGGAATGCTGTCCATTCCAGTTTTCAACCTGTTCGTTTTACCGGCAGCGGTTATCAGCGCGACCATGATTTGGGTCGATGAGCTGAATCAGAATAGCCTGTGAGTACTAATAAAAAATCATTCAGAAAATCGACGATGCTCGATTTGAGTTAGCTAATGCAGCTGCTGTTGTCAGAGACTGACAACAGCAGCTGCTTCGGCCAATTTTTGTGTGTAGGCATGCTGTGGGTTCAAAAGAACATTTGCTGTATTTCCAGCCTCAACGATAACTCCATCCTTCAAGACAATAATACTGTCGGTAACTCTCCCCACAACAGCCAGATCGTGTGAAACAAGCACTACAGTCAATTTAAGTTGCTCCCGCAGTTCCGCAATCATTTTTAACGCTTGTGCCTGAACGGAAACATCCAGTGCGCTTGTCGGTTCATCTGCAAGAAGAATGCCGGGTCTTACCGACAATGCCCGAGCAATAGCGATACGCTGCAACTGACCACCAGACAATTCGTGTGGAAACCGATTCAGGTGTTCTGCCTGCAGCCCAACGCTGGCGAGTAAATTTGCCAGTTCTTCGTCTGATGGCGCACGTTTTTCAAGTGATCTGATTGGCTGGGAAATTGACCGGCCAATTCTCATTCTTGGATCAAATGACCGCTTCGGATTTTGATAAATCAGTTGAATCTTGCGGCGCAGATCAATCATCTCTCGGGCGCTTAAGGAAGCCAAATTGCAACCATCAATGTGAACATGGCCTTCTGTGATCGGCAGAAGACCGCAGAGATTCCGGATAAGCGTTGACTTACCCGAACCAGATTCACCTACAATCCCAAGAAATCCTCCTGCTTCGACAGAAAAATTCAGATTACTCAGCGTCCATATTCCGGTTTCCCGAGCTGATCGGGGTGCATAACTAAAATAAAAATTCTTAACATCAATGTGTGACATTTGGCTTTTCTGCAGAACTGATCGGGTTACAGCAACGATGGTAATGGTCTTTATCCTTTTGTCGCATCGGCACAAAAGAACGGCAAGAGTCAATCGCAAAATCACAGCGATTTCTATATCGGCATCCATCAGGAAACTCACCTATGGATGGAACTGATCCCCTGACAGAATGCAGCTGATTTGTATTGCCAGCTACTTCAATCTCATTTCTGGGTAGCGAGATATTGGCCGCAATCAAAGCATCGGTGTAACGATGAGCTGGCTGTTTAATGATTGAATCTGCATTTCCGAATTCAGCGACCTGTCCACCATAGATGACAGCCACCTTTTGGCAAACAAAACGTACTACGCCTAGTTCATGGCTTACAAAGAGCAATCCCATGTCCAGCTCCTTACTCAGTGTGAGAAGCAGATTAAGGATTTCACCCTGAACAGTTACATCAAGTGCGGTTGTAGGTTCATCGGCAATCAAAAGCTTTGGTTCGCAAGCAATGGCGATAGCAATTAGTACCCTCTGCTGCTGACCACCAGATAACTGGTGCGGATAGCTTTTTATAATGCGGTCGGGATCTGGCAACCGCACGTTATCGATTAGTTCGCGAACACGACGAAGGATTGCCTTTTTCCCAGCATTAGAATGCAGCGATATTGCTTCAGCAATCTGTTTGCCTATTCGCATGGTCGGGTTCAGGGATTTAGTAGGATCCTGCGGCACCAAACCAATCAAACGGCCGCGTATATCGGCCAATTTCTTTGCTGGAATTCCAATCAGTTCCACACCGTTGAATTTGATTGACCCAGTGACTTTGGCGGACTTCGGTTGAAGGCCGAGGATGCTCATGACAATCATAGATTTACCTGAGCCACTTTCTCCTACAAAGCCGATTCGTTGACCATTGGCTAGCTCCAGCTTTTCAACTTCGGCAACCGTGTGACCTGCAATAGACACATGCAAGTTTTCAATAATTAACATGTCAACGCTTCCTTGTTTGCTGAGGATCCAGATACGCTCTAAGCCCATCTCCCAACAGGTTAAATCCAAGTACCGCCAACACTATAGCCAAACCCGGCACCACCATTAGTGACGGAGCTATTTCCATAAGTGGCTGCGCCTCTTTAAGGGTACGGCCCCAGGAAGCGATGGGTGATTGAGCACCCACACCCAGGAAAGAAAGTGCCGCTTCAATCAAAATAGCAGCGGCAAACATGACAGAGGCCTGAACGATGATGGTAGAAGAAATATTGGGCAACACATGGTTGAACAGCACAAACCATCTCTTACGGCCATAACCAAAAGCGGCCTCGATATAATCTTGCGACAAAACTTGAACTGCCGGGCCAATAACAACACGAGCGGCCACTGGAATAAACCAAATAATAATCGCCGTGATTGCCGCCGGATTGCCCGGCCCGATAGCCGTAGCCAACACCATGGCAACCAAGATACCCGGGATTGCCACACCAACATCTATGGTTCTAGATATAATGTTTTGGATTCGCCCACCTGCTGCGGCCACATACAGGCCTAACAGCGTGCCAATCATCAAGCTGACCAACGTCGAAATAATGCTAACAAACAGTGAATTGCGCGCACCCATGATTATTTGCGTCAGGACATCCCGCCCAAATCTATCAGTGCCAAGCAAATAGCCCTCAGAACCTATCGGAAGATAACGGTCCCTCACATTCATGGCTATAGGATCGTAGGGGGTCCATACAAATGACAGAAGTGCAATACACAAAAGAAAGCCGACAAGAATCCCGCCTATAATCAGCGTGGCCGGAAGTTGTGAAAATTTAACCCACAAACGTTGTTTTTCTTTATTGTGAACCTGCTCAGCCATGATTGGCGCCAT
>JAURLY010000130.1 GCA_030830945.1 Gammaproteobacteria bacterium
CAAGAATGGGAAAGTCTTTGTGATGGTTGTGGTAAATGCTGCCGTATTCAGTTGCAAGATGATGAAGGGGTCCGGGCAACCACCTCCGTCGTATGTAAATATATGGACACTGAGCAGTGTAGCTGCACTGTATACGCGGAAAGAACCAAACTGGTACCTTCTTGTCTGAAACTGGGTATTGATAACATAAATGAAATTGACTGGATGCCAGATACCTGCGCCTATCGCCTGATAAGGGATGGGTTGCCCTTGCCTAACTGGCACCCCTTGCTGACTGGTGATCCGGGATCTACGCGTTCATCGGGTAATTCAGTAAAGGGCAAGGTAATGTCGGAAGGCCTGGTAGACGATGATCAATTGGAAGAATTTATTATCCAGTGGCATTAGAATTTTGTACGAACCTGCACTAAATGAATTTAACGGCTATCTGAGTCAGAGGAAATAGACGTTGTATCAAGAGTTATATGTGGGGCTTTGGATCGTTTATGGTTTGAGCGCCGTCGTTGCTTTTTGGTTGCTTTGGGGATTTACCCGATGGCAGGGCAAGGCCCGTTATTTAAGTGGTCTCATTCGAGTGCTGTACCTTGTAGTCATGGCGACGCCTGCACAACTTAGTTCAATGCCTGATTATATTGCCCCGGCAATTGTCGTTGCGTTGTTTGATTTCCTTCAGGGGTTTGAAGAAGGGGCGTTTGATGCGGCCTTTAACTTGGGAATTGCCAGTTTTCTGGCTTTGCTGCTCTATTCAATAGTCAGCTTGATTTTGTTTTTTGTCCATTTTCGTAATAGCGAGTGAATAGTAGTATCCACACTTAATAAAAACAGAATATCTGTACAGGGGGCGTATGCAGGTATCCGAAATAAATCAAGCCGTAGCACGTGCGCGTGAGCGGCTGGGTATTCCTCAGGAATTAGGCGATTATCAAATTCGCGATTATCTTTCGCTGTTTCGGCACGCGCGCGAAAATTTTCCCGATCGTCCTGCTTACAATTGCCTTGATCACTGTCTGAGTTTTTCCCAGCTTGATCGGCTAAGTGATCAATTTGCTGCCTATTTGCAGTCACTTGATTTTATGCAGCTAGGTGACCGTGTCTCTCTGCAGTTACCAAATTTATTGCAATGGCCAGTAGCAGCGATGGGTGTCGTCAAGGCCGGGTATATTTTGGTAAATACCAACCCGCTATACACGGACAGGGAATTAAAGCACCAGCTGAATGACTCTGGTGCCAAAGTCGTTATTAGCCTGAAAAATATCAGCAAGGAATTGGAAGAGATCGTCGACCAGACAAACGTGCAACTGGTGATATTGACCGAAGTTGGGGACATGCTGCCTGCGCCTCGTCGGCAAATAACCAATTTCGCGCTCAAATATGTCCTGAGACAAGTACCCAACGTAAAATTTGCCAACACGGTTACGTTTTCTGACGTCCTTGCCCAGGGAAGCGACAAGTCTCTTACACCGATAACTGTGGAAGAAGATGACGTGGCAGTCCTGCAATATACGGGTGGGACAACAGGCATCTCAAAGGGCGTCATGCTAACTCACAGAAACCTGATGGCATGTATGTATCAGGTCGCCAGCATTTACGAGAAGGCATCCTGGACCAAGGGAGAAATGCGTATGGTGACGCCTTTGCCCCTCTATCATATCTATGCCTTTAGCGTGTCTTTTACCCATGCGCTCTACAATGGTCATGAAAATGTATTGATTCCCAACCCCCGTGATATCAAGAAATTTGCTAAAACGCTCAAAGGTATGCCATTTGATGGTATGACTGGCCTTAATACATTGTTTAATGGCTTGATGAACAACGAGGACTTTCAGGGAATGGACTTCTCGCGAGTAAAATTAACCTTGTCAGGCGGTATGGCGCTTTCCAAATCGATTGCCGATCGATGGGAAGACCTTACCGGAGCAAAGATATGTGAAGGGTATGGCCTAACCGAGTGTACGGGAATCATGGCAGTGAATTCACCAGAAGCTCCAATGCTGGGCACGGTTGGCTGCATTTTTTCCGGCACACTGATCAGGATCAAGGATCACAACGGCAACGAATTGGGTGTCGGTGAAGAAGGTGAGCTCTGGTTTAAGGGCCCCACAATGATGGCGGGTTTTTGGGAAAAGCCCGACGACATGGCTGAGTTGATGGATGACGACGGCTATATGAACACAGGTGATATTGCCCGCATTAACGATAATGGCTATCTAAGCATTGTTGATCGAACTAAAGACATGATCGTGGTGTCCGGGTTTAACGTCTACCCCAATGAAATTGAGGATGTTGTTATTGCGCATCCAAAGGTCAAGGAATGTGCCGTAATTGCCGGACAGGACAACGAAGATGGGGAATATGTTCGCCTGTTTGTGGTCGCTGACGAAAATGAAGTTTCCGGGAATGAAATCCGCGACTTCTGCCGGGAGCAATTGACGGGGTACAAGGTTCCCAAGACCGTCACATTTGTTGATGAAATGCCCAAGTCCAATGTTGGAAAAATTTTGCGAAGGGAGTTACGCGAGAAGTATCCAGGATAAAAGCGAAAGATAAGCCTTTTTCGTTGCCAGGCTTTTTGTTTAGTCCACCAGGCTTTTCATTTAATCCACCAAATTTGGAAAGTTTTCATTGGCGGCTTCTATCCGCTCCAGCTTTTCTGGCAGCCATTCCTGTTGAATTCTGGCGTTGTAGTTTAGGTAAAGCTTGTCTTCGTAAATATGGAACTGCTCAGGATCAATGTCCGCCAACCCGTTGTTTGAGACCGCGTAAGCGCAGTAGCCACCATACTGGGGTGCGTATTTTTCAGGATTAGCCAAAAACATATGCAAATGCTCTTCTGTAGCAAAGTGCCAATTGGCGTTCATTCATTCTGTTTGGTATACCTTGCGACCTTCCACTGCTTCACCGTCTGTGAAATAGGCCACTGTGTCGTAACCTTCAATGGCAAGATTGCCAATCCAGGTCGTATTTACAGGGTCTGCGGCAAAAGTCAGTTGCGAGAGACAAACCATAACCGGGGTAATTACGAGTTGCCTAAAATTCATGTTTTCACCAATTTGTCTCTCTTTGTCTCTCTGCCCTTAACTTAGAGGAGTATTCCTATGATCGAGGTAGTTCAGAATAGTTTGATAGAGCACTGAATTACCCGCATTTCATTTTTCAAATAGTACACCGATTGTTAATCTCCCAACTTAAAATAAATTAGGGGAAGGACATGCGTCATTTATTAATCGTTTTTTCATTGCTATTTTTTAGCGCCTCACTTGTTGCCCAGCCAATTGCGAACCAAATTCGTGAGGCCATGAGTAGCGACATTCGCACAGATCAGGATAAAGCCAGGGATATATACCGAAAACCAGATCAGGTATTGACGTTTTTTGGTCTGGAAGAAGATATGCGGGTTATTGAAATAATGCCCTTTGGTGGTTGGTATACCAAGATTCTTGGCCCCGTTTTGCGAGAGGAAGGCCAGCTATATACCACACAGCCAGATCTTGGCCGATACAGCGACGCGCTTGATCCCACACTGGAACTAGCCGGTATGGATAGGGTGGTTAAGCTAGATTTCAACTCGCGAGCAAAGAATTCCCCGGGTGAAAGAATGATCGGCCCTGGCGGTGATTGGGATGTAGAGCCAGTAGACATGGTTTTGACTTTCCAGAATTATCACAATCTGGGGCTAGCGGATCGAATAGCTCTTAACGAAGCAGCGTTTAATGCGCTCAAACCCGGTGGTATATACGGGGTCGTGGATCATACTCGTCGTCACATGCAAGCGGATGAAGGGTTTAACCGTCGCCGCATAGATCCTGTTCTGGCAATTGACGAAATCCAGGCCGTTGGCTTTGAGCTGGATGGATACAGTGATGTGCTTTATATGGCTGATGATGACTTGACCCAGGAAGTAGGTCAGCCGGATGTCAGCGGTAAATCAGACCGTTTTGTGCTGCGTTTCCGCAAGCCTGAATAACTATTTAATAACCATCAATCCCCAGCGAAGAGAGGGTGCCTGAATCGGGAAAACCGTCAGGTATCAGCCCTTCGCTGCGTTGGTACTCTCGCAGGGCCGCACGTGTCTGTGAGCCCATAACGCCATCAGGCTCGCCAGAGTCAAATCCACGTGCATTCAGCTGTTCTTGCATCAGCTGGATATCGGCAATGCGAATTTGGGCATCTTCCAGAGGCATGTTTTCGAGTGTGCCGGCACCACCTATTCGATCCGCCAGATAGCCTACAGATAGGGCGTAAGACTCAGACCGGTTCCAGCGCATGATGACATCAAAGTTGTCATAAACAAGGAATGCGGGCCCTTCATGGCCTGCCGGCACCATAACGGCTGCCTGCATATCTTCGAGTGGCAGGGGTCGGCCAGATATCTGGGTGACCCCCAGATTTTGCCATTCTCGCAATGATTTGCGGTTACGCAATCCAGCCTGTTCATAAGGAAAGTTATCTGCAAGACGAACTTCCCGTCCCCATCTTTCTTGGGCATGCCAGCCCAATGATTGTAAGAAGTTGGCCGCTGAGGTCAGGGCGTCCGGCACGCTGTTCCACAGATCAATTTTGCCGTCGCCATCACCATCTACTGCATAGCGTCGATATGACGAAGGCATGAATTGTGTATGACCCACTGCACCTGCCCAGGAACCCCGCATGTCTTCAGGATCGATCTCGTTGTCGATAAGAATATGGAAGGCGTGAATTAGTTCGCTCGTAAAAAAATCCGAGCGTCGTTGATCACAGGCCAAGGTAGCCAATGAGTTGAGTGTGGACATGTTGCCAAGATAGCTGCCAAAGTTAGTTTCCAGCCCCCAGAACGCCACCAGATATCGTCCTGGCACGCCATATTGGTCTGTCAGCTTTTTGAGTAACTCGCTGTACTGGGAAAGGAGAAGGCGCCCCTGCATCACTCGAAATGTCGTGACTCGCTTGCCCAGATAATCGCCGAAGGTTTGGGTAAATTCTGGCTGGTTGCGGTCCAGCTCAATGACACGTGGCTGTATGTCCAGGTTAGCGACCACATCTTGCACAATCCATTGAGGCAGGTTTTCTGCAGCGACTCGTTCGCTGATGCGTGCCTTGCATTGGCTAAAGTCGTTATCCTGAGCAAAAATCAGGGGACTTGCGAGTAACCCCGCAGTAAAAATTATTGAGCGAATCATCATGATGCCTAGATATCATTTAGGCGGTGTGTGGGGCAAGTTAATTGGATGTATTTTTTATTATCTTGTGGTGGTTAAAAAAGTACGTTAAGGCTGTGTTGCTTGTTCCGATAACATATAAATCAGTCATTTGAACCAGTCATGCTGACATAATTAGGTAACGACTTGATATTTTCCATCCATCTAAGGATTTCCGGGTACCCTGAAAGATCGAATCCACCTTCGTGGGCCACCTGGGTGTAGGCAAACAGGCTGATGTCGGCAATGGTTGGTGATGTGCCAGCCAGAAAGGGAGTTTTCTCCAGCTGATGCTCCATCACTTGCAGGGCCTTGTGCCCGCCCACTTGTTTTGCGTGATATTCAGCTTCACGATCTTTTGGCATACCCAAATACTTGTTGATATAGCGTGCAACAGCGATGTATGGCTCATGGCTATATTGTTCAAAAAATTGCCACTGCAATACCCGGGCGCGTTCGATGCCATGATCAGGCAAGAAGCTGGAGCCTTCGGCCAAAAAATTAAGAATGGCGTTTGATTCCGACAGACAGGTAGAGTCGTCAATTTGTAGCACGGGAATCTTGGCATTTTGGTTTTTTGCCAAAAATTGCTCTGTGTGGGTTTCCCCAGCCAGGATATCGACATGCTTCCACTCATGTTCGATCTGCAGGAGTTCCAGTAACAGTTTTATTTTGTAGCAGTTGCCGGAAAATATATCTCCGTATACACAATACATATCAAAGCCTTATAGAAATCTGATTAAGGTTTGGATTGTACTCAAAGTGAGAGCGATCGTAATTCCCATTCAAGTCGATTAGAAAAAGCGATTAAGGTAGTATTGCGCGCCCCAAATAACCCCAATAAACAACGATTCACTTTGAAAAAGTCATCCTTTTATTTTGATTTGCCAAGCGAGCTGATTGCCAAGCGACCGCTAAATGAGCGCAGCAGTAGTCGATTGCTCATATTGGATGAAAATGCACGGTGTCTGCACAGGCATTTCTCGGATCTGGGAGATTTCCTGAAGCCTGGAGATCTGCTGGTCTTCAACAACACCAAAGTCGTTCCGGCCAGGCTTTTTGGAAAAAAAAGTACTGGAGGAGCAGTGGAAATACTGGTGGAGCGTATGCTTGATGATCATCGTGTGCGAGCCCAGGTTCGGGCCAGTAAGTCTCCCAAAGCTGGTTCTGAAATTGTTCTGGAGAATGGAGAGGTTGTCGAAGTAGAAGGTCGCGAAGGGGATATGTTTTTGCTATGCGCTAAAACGCCCTGGCTAGAGCTGATGGAATCTGTTGGTCATATGCCACTGCCGCCTTATATAGACAGGGATGATGATCAGACAGACAGGGCTCGCTATCAGACGGTGTACGCGCAAACCCCTGGTGCAGTTGCCGCGCCTACGGCGGGGCTTCATTTTGATGATGCGCTGTTAAGTGAATTAAGGCAGAAAGGGGTTGAAACGGCGGAAGTGACC
>JAURLY010000131.1 GCA_030830945.1 Gammaproteobacteria bacterium
ATTCAGGAACCGGAATTTGTTGGTTAATGCTGAAACCGATATCCAGGTATTGAAATCCTCGGCAGTTACCAGATCAGTATCTTCCGCCATTAAACCCGCTTTCATGAGAACAGCGGATCTCAGGAATACTGATGAGTTGACAATTGGATTACCCCTTGTAAGAAATTCCGTAAATACCGGAGATTTGACTTGCCAGCATTTAGTTCTTTTACGGGAATATATTTGGGGCTTGGAACGTAATATTGTCATAGGGTGGTAGACAACATCAAAACCTAACAAGGCCTCATCCAGGCATCGTTGTAATTTTCGGTTATCCCAATAATCATCGGCATCGAGAAATGAGAGCCATTCGCCAACACATTGTTTCAAAGCCTGATTTCTCGACCTAGCTATAATGCCTTGATTCCTGATATTTGATAATTTAATTCGGCTGTCATCATATGATTTGACTATCTCTGTTGTACCGTCTGTTGACATATTATCTACAACCAGAAGTTCCCAGTTTTCATATGTTTGCGCCTGTACTGAGTCTATTGCTTGCGAGATATATTCGACACAGTTGTATGCCGGCATAATAATAGAAATCAGTGGAGCTTCAGATTTCACTGGGTCTGGAGTAGCTATGAGAATTCCTCGCTGCAACAAGCCAGTAATTCATCGATTTCGTGGTTGAAATCGGTTTTATGCCCAAATTCCATGATACAGTCGGAGGGGACAATTTCTAGTAATTCCCCCGCTTCGGAAGAGTCCATATCATTTGCAATGATTTCTGGCACGTAGCCAAATTTTGAAGCACATCGATCTTGGACAAGTTTTGTCATTTGTATGACACTAATCGACGATCCTGCGGATATATTCAGCGGCCTGTCGTAATTAATGTCTGACTTGATAAGACACTCGATATCCCGGCAAAGCTTCCCGATATTTATAAAATCCCTGAACTGCTTTCCATTGCTGGAAAGTGATAGGGTCTTTTCCGTTACAGCCTGTCTGCATAAATCATTTGCCAGCAAGTACCAGCAATTTGTATTCTTATGGACAGGTTTACCGAAACAATTCGAAAGTCTCAACACAATACCGTTCATGTTATTTTGAGAGGCTGCAAACAATACGGCACTTTCACCTGCCAGATGGGATGATGCATAAGGATGGATGTTTTCCGGGCAGGCACTGTCTGTAATGCGACCTTCCAGCATACTTTTGTAGACATGTACCGTTGAAAGATAGATAAATTTACTTACACTCATACTCCCCGCCGCGAGAGCAAGTTTGGAGGTAAGTACTCCATTGAATTCCAGTGCCTGAACGGGATTTTGTTTGCAGTCAGCAGCATTCATTCCTGCCGCATGGATAACGATATCAACGGACTCACATGCACTTTGCAGGCTTCCAAAGTCAGACCAGTTAATGCGAAGGACAGATGACCCTACAAGCCAGTCTGCAGAATGCATTTCCCTGCTGCTTGCCAAAACGATTTCATGTGCGCATTCCGCGAGATAACTGGCAATCCTGCCGCCCAAGTAGCCAAACGCGCCAACAACAAGAATTCGCATTATTTTACGGCTTGACCGCCCAGGGGGCTCCTTCCTGCCAAAGCTTCTCCAACAAATCGTTATCCCGCTTTGTGTCCATGCAATGCCAAAAACCTTCGTGTTTGTAAGCCATCAACTCTCCCAATTCAGTTGCCTTTGTCAGGGGTTCACGCTCAAGCATAGTTTGATCACCTTCAATTAAATCAAGAAAGGCAGGCTCCATTACGAAAAATCCTCCGTTTATCCATCCGTCATGAAGTTGTGGTTTCTCTACAAATTGTGTAATTCGGTCGCCTTCGAACTCCAGTTCACCAAATCGGGCAGCCGGCCTTACCGCCGACATTGTGACCAATTTTCCGTGTGAGCGATGAAATGCCAGCAATTTATTAATATCAATATCAGATACACCGTCGCCATAAGTGAGCATGAATGTTTCATTGCCGATATATTGTTTAAGCCGCTTTACACGCCCGCCAGTCAATGTATCCTCGCCTGTGTTTACAAGAGTAACCTTCCAGTCGATCTCACCACTTTTGTGTGATTGAACGGAGCCGCTGGAAAGATCAACTGTAAAATCGGAACTCAATGCATGGAAATTCAGAAAATACTCTTTGATGATCTCGGCTTTGTAACCAAGAGCCACATAAAAGTCTTTGTGCCCATAGCTGGAGTAGGACTGCATAATATGCCAAAGGATCGGCTTTCCACCGATTGGAACCATAGGTTTTGGAATAATCGTAGTGTATTCAGCCAAACGGGTACCAAAGCCTCCCGCCAATAAAATTACTTTCATACCTTTACCCAAAAATAAATTTGCATTAGAAAATTGTTAGTGCTATTACCATTTAAAGTCGACTGTAGCGCAATCTTTCCTTTCCACTTCATCAGGATTATGCATTGTATCCGCCAGATTCAGTATGAGGCTTGAATTTCTACTGTGCCCTGAAAAGCCGTACCAGATTCCAGGTGGGACTGTTATCAATTTATAGAAATTTTCCCCGATAATTACTTCGCGAAAATTCACTGGTGAGGTGAAAAATACGAATTTGACAGACCCTACCGGTACAGCAAGATTCATTGTCATTATTTTATGTCGTTTCCATGCTTTGACACGACCAGGCTCAATCCACGAAAAATATGCTTCACCAAATTCATGGAATACGTCGTCACTGGATTTCATGACGTGCATCACGTTACCGCCCGATGTCGGAATGATTTTAAGATCGTGGATTAAAATCGAATCGAGACCTACATCGCCCATAGAAGACCTTGTGCTTTAGCCAAATTGGTATATTCGACAATCTGAGCAACAGTAATATTCTTCATTTGCGATTTTTTGTCCGCATCGTAAAATTCCTTATACCACTCAACGGTCATACGGATAGTTTCCTTGAAATCCATTGCTGCATGCCAATTGAGGTGCATCAGTGCTTTATCGCAGTTTAGTTTTAGCAAATTTGATTCATAGGGACCGTCTGATGAAGCTGGAATGTCGCGCCAATTGACTTTATCCCAATGTCGCGACATTTCTTCGACTAGTTGTTGAACACTTTTGATATCTTTGTCCATAGGACCAAAATTATACGATTCCCCATGTATATCCTGATTTTTGGATAAATGACAAGCAAGCAGCAAGTAACCGCTTAAGGGCTCAAGGACATGCTGCCATGGCCTGGTAGCTTTCGGATTCCTTAATTCAACAGTTTCTCCGGCTGACCATGCACGTATACAATCCGGCACTACCCTGTCTTTAGCCCAATCGCCTCCGCCAATAACATTTCCTGCTCTCGCAGAGGCTATTAGGACGCCATTGTCTGGTGATTGGAAGAATGACTTTACATAAGAATTAAAAGCCAGCTCGGCCGCGCCCTTGGATGCACTGTAGGGATCCGGACCGCCGAGCCTATCATTTTCGCGATATCCCCACACCCATTCAACATTGTCATAGCATTTATCACTGGTAACTATAATTGCAATACACTGCTCATTTATTTTTCTCAAAGAATCCAGCAGGTTTAACGTTCCCAGCACATTGGTTTGCCATGTTTCAATCGGGTCCGTATAGGATTTCCTGACAAGGGATTGGGCGGCCAAATGGAACACAAAATCCGGTTGCAGCTCATCCACGATTTTTATCAAACCTTCGTGATTGCGCACGTCAAGCCTGATATCGAGTATCTCATTTGTTATTCCCGCCTCATCAAACAGCGAAGGGGAGGATGGAGGAGGTAATGCAATACCTGAGACATCTGCACC
This sequence comes from Gammaproteobacteria bacterium, assembly GCA_030830945.1. Lineage (GTDB taxonomy): Bacteria > Pseudomonadota > Gammaproteobacteria > Pseudomonadales > GM7GCV1 > GM7GCV1. The sequence continues at coordinate 3,789 of JAURLY010000131.1, forward strand.
AAGATAGTTCAGCCAGGAAGCCAGCCAGCTTCCCTTGAAACCTGTATGGCCAGTTATGAGTACTTTTTTGTTGTTAAATACAGACTCTATTAACATAATTGTAATTTTCTGAAGGGTAATTTTTGCATTTTCGTAAAGCTGATTCTGTTCTCAGTACCGGAATTCATCCCAATCACAGATAGCATTCCGGCGGCAAGACAAGTTACGGGATTTTTTATTCATCCGATAAATTTATTGCTTCCAAAAATTGCTTTGGTTCTATGAAATATTTGTCATGTTTTGCGAGCAAGGTATCCGGCTTGTACCACCATTTGGAGGCAAGAAGCTGTTTGACAATTTCTTCATCAAAGCGCGAACGCAATGTTTTTGCAGGCACACCACCCACAATGTCATAGGGAGGCACATCACTGGTGACAACCGCACCTGCGCCAATGACGGCTCCATGACCCACCGTCACACCATCCAGAATTATCGCACCCTGTCCGACCCAGACATCGTGGCCTATGGTTACCTGTTGAGTAAATTCGCACAAATCCTTTGTCACAAAGGACCTAGAAATTGGCTGTGAAACGGAATAGAAGGCGGGGTGGGTACTGACAAAGCTTGTAGGGTGGAACCCTAGGCCGATATGGACGTCCGAGCCTATTGAGCAATATTTGCCTATTTTACAATTAGATAGATGGCTGTTTTTCTGCACAAAAGAATGGTCCTCAATGGATGTGCTGGTCAGGTGGGTGTTTTCAAACAGAACGACATGCTGCCCAACCCATGACTCAGGACAGATGTATACCCCTTTGTAAAATTCAGCACCAGGGAAACGGCCTCGTTGTCTGTATGCAAGGGCGGTTTTCCTAAAATATCTTGCGACATCCTTCACGCTTTCCCACAGAATGTACAGCAACTTCACGCGACTCTCCCTGCGATCACTTTCCAGGCTATTTCAAGCAGCCGTGTAATGAATCCCGTTGGCAAGAAAATCAGCGCGATAAAGTCTTTACGGATGATTTCTGCCAGATGACCAGGTAAATTCAGAATACCCCGTCCTGTGGGAGACAACAGGTGCAGCGACCATAGATACATCACATGATTCCTATATCTCACCCTTTGGGCAAAAGTCAGGTTTTGCCTGCCGATTTCCCCAAGCAACAGGCGGAAAAATTCGCTGTAGTTAACTCTTTCACCGGCCACGCTGCGCACTGTGGCCATATGTTGTCTGAATCTGTTCAACGGTTCCGCCACATAATAAAAATCATAGCGACGGGCAATTCGGAAGAACAGCTCCCAGTCCATGCATACTCGGTATTCCGTTGTGAAAAAACCTGCTTCATCGAAGCAACTACGTCTGAACATGGCTGCACTCAAATTCGGTATGACACATGAATTCAGCAGAAACCTGCTCATTAACGTTTTCCCGATTACGACGTCGTTGGAGCATAACCGCCGAAACAACCTTTCACGGGAATCATAATCGTTGCCGATGACCTTGTCGTTTTCATCGATAAGCAGGCTTCTTGAAAAGGCGATACCCACGCTAGGGTTGTTCATCATGCCTTGAACTAGTCTTTCCACCAGCGTAGGTTCGCAATCATCATCGCAC
>JAURLY010000132.1 GCA_030830945.1 Gammaproteobacteria bacterium
CAACTATTTCATCTGCCAGATTCATGATTGGCGCTAACTCCATGGCACCATTCAGCTTGATAACATCCGCTTGTTGTCCACGTTCCGCGTAATACTCCCGCACCACATTGACATATTTGGTGGCGACCCGAATTCGACCCGTTTTGCGTTCGACACCCACAGGCGCAGCGGTCATCATTCGGCAGCGGGCAATGCCTAGATCAAGCCACTCGTAAAACGCATCGCTGTCGTATTCCATCAAGGTATCTTTGCCCGCAATACCGGCATCTGCAGCGCCATGATGAACATAGGTGGGCACATCAGATCCGCGCAAAATTATCAGCCGCACGTCAGTCTGGTTGGTCTCAAAGATCAACTTTCGGCTGGACTGGACATCTTCCAGGGGTTCAATACCTGCAGCCGCCAACAATGGCAGGGTCTCTTCAAGTATGCGTCCTTTGGTCAGAGCAATAGTCAACATGACAGTTTTCTCAAAATTATAGGCAAGGCATCAGCTGGGTACGCGACGAATACAAGCACCCAACTGCTGCAGCTTTTCTTCAATACATTCGTAACCACGGTCAATGTGGTAAATACGATCAATAACGGTCGAGCCCTTCGCTAATAGCCCGGCAATAACCAGACTGGCTGAGGCACGAAGGTCTGACGCCATCACCGGAGCTGAGCGCAAGTCTTCCACTCCGGAAACAATTACGGTGTTTCCTTCAAGGGTGATTTTTGCCCCCATTCGATTGAGCTCATGAACCTGAATCAACCGGTTTTCAAATATAGTTTCGGTGACCGTACCCGTGCCATCCGCTACAGCATTTAACGCTGTAAACTGGGCCTGCATATCCGTAGGAAACCCTGGATAAGGCGCGGTCTTAACGTGGATCGCTTTGGGGCGCTGGCCTTTCATATCTAGCGTAATCCAGCCATCACCTTCCTCTATCTCCGCCCCTGCTTCTCGCAGTTTCAAAATTACGGCTTCCAGCAGTGATGCATCCGTATCACGCAGTTTGACTTTTCCGCGAGTCGCTGCAACCGCAACTAGATAAGTCCCCGTCTCAATCCGGTCAGGCATAACGCGAAACTCACAACCGTGAAGTGTTTCCACACCATCAATTATCAGTTTGTCTGTACCGATGCCTTCAATTTTAGCGCCCATTTGGACCAGACAGTTCGCCAGATCAACAATCTCTGGTTCGCGGGCGGCATTTTCAATGATGGTGCGCCCATCAGCCAGAGTTGCAGCCATCAGCAGGTTTTCCGTTCCACCTACAGTGACGATATCCATAAGAATGTGCGCACCTTTTAGACGTCCATCACAGGTCGCAACAATGTAACCATCTTCAATATCGACCTTGGCACCCATTAGCTCCAGTCCTCGCAAATGCTGGTCTACCGGTCGGGAACCTATCGCACAACCCCCTGGAAACGAAACTCTCGCTTCACCATAGCGAGCCAACATAGGCCCCAACACAAGCACAGACGCACGCATGGTCTTTACCAGCTCATAGGGTGCCGTAAAACTATGAATAGGTCCGTTGTCTACTTCAACGCAGAGTTTCTCATCGATAACTGCCTCCACGCCCATACAGCCCAACAATTCAATCATGGTGGTAATGTCGTGTAAGTGAGGCAAGTTAGACAGGCGCATTTTTTCCCCAGTTAGCAGGGTAGCTGCCAACAATGGTAAAGCCGCATTTTTAGCGCCAGAAATGCGAATTTCACCCTGCAGTGAAACACCGCCCTCAATAATTAATTTATCCATGGTTCTTCCTAGCTGATTTCGGAGGGAGCTTTTGCATTGATATTAATCGCATGCAAACTTCCATCGGCGATCAATTCAGTCAGGGCTCCATAAACTGTCTGCTGCCGTTTCACTGCTCGCATGTCTTCAAATTGATCGCTAACAACATGCACAGTTACGTAGTAGCCATCCGTTTCAGCCTTTACATCACAGCCTTCTATATGCCCGCGGATACGGTTTTCAATATCTTGCAAATCCAATGATAAATCTCGTAATTAATATTTTTTATCAAGAACTTAGGCTTCAGGTGACCAATTACTAATTACCTGATCCAGATCTTCGTTGTATTCCTGGGCAGAGCGGGCGAACTGATTTCTAAACGTTCGGCCCAGATTAATCCCCTCCAGAATGAGATTTCTTACCTGCCATCTTCCATCCTCGGCTTTGCCCATAGCGTAAATGACAACAACTCGCCCGGTTCCTGAAAACAGGGTTTGCCGAATTTGGGCACTGGAGCCTTCGTTGCCTGAATCTTGTGTTTCCAGCTCAAAGTCCGGGTTTTCTACCCCCAAAAGGCTTTTCCCATAAGTTTCCAACAGCGAGGCCTTGAAGGTTTCCTGGAATTCTTTGCGCTGTTGTTCGGTTGCCATAGTGAAATACTTGCGCCCCATAACCCCTTTGGCAATTGATTCATAATCAATCCAGGGAGACATGACGGAATCAATCTTGTTGTAATACTCACTCTCGGATTGATCATAGGTATCCATTAGTTCATCCAGATTTGAAAACAGCTCATCGAAAACTTTCTGGATGGTTTCATCAGCCGTAGATGGATAGACAGGCTGAGCTATACCTGCGCCAGACACAAGCAACATTAGGCAGATACCCGCCGATCGAACAAGCAGACTTTTCAGGATATTGAGACAATTCATGGGAATTTCGCAGTAGTTCAAAGGTATGATGGTCGGAACCAAATTATGAGCTGACACAAATCAGCGGGGACTATACCATTCCGCCTCCGAAATCTGAACAAAGGTAGCAAGTGTCCTCCCTGCCAATTTACATTCATTTTATCGTTTTAGCCCTCGCTATTGGTGGTCTAGTCTGGAGTGCTGATTTTTTTGTCCACGGCGCTGCAGCGATCGCTCGCAATATGGGCCTGAGCCCACTCATTATTGGTTTAACCGTAGTCTCATTTGGCACATCGGCGCCAGAAATACTTGTCTCGGCTTCTGCTGCCGCTGCAGGAACGCCATCATTAGCAGTTGGTAATGCGCTGGGATCCAATCTGGCAAACATGGGACTGGTTCTGGCCATTACCGCACTTATTTTTCCAATTAATATAGATTCGCGAATTGCACACAAGGAAGTTCCGATCATGGTAGCCGTCACCCTTATTGCGGGTTGGGTATTGTGGAATGGATATCTAGGGAGACTGGAATCTTTGGGGCTGGCCTCCCTGCTGTTTTTCTACATGTTTTACCTAATAAAAACAGCTTCTGAGCACCCAATTGACCCAACGATCCAAATCCAGAAAGCTCCATGGTCCCGAGCAATCATTATTACTCTTAGCGGACTCGCTTTTTTGCTTGTGGTATCAAATATATTGGTCTGGAGTGCAACATCCGTTGCCAGTCATTTTGGCGTCAGCGACCTGATCATCGGCATTACTATCGTCGCGGTCGGAACGAGCTTGCCCGAATTGGCCGCCTCAGTTGCCGGGGCTATCAAAGGGCATTCAGAAATGGCGATTGGCAACGTTATTGGCTCCAATATTTTCAACCTGACTGCCGTCCTACCGGTTGCCGGCCTAGTGAGGCCCGGGGCGATCGAAGGTGCGAATTTTTGGATCGACTTTGGACCCGTACTGCTATTCAGCGCTTTACTTAGCGCTATTTGCTTACACCATACATCCGGTAATCATTCCGGCACACTGGGGCGAGTTGCTGCGGGACTAATGCTATTGTTATACATCGGCTATTATGGGCTGCTAATTTTTTAAGCAAAAAACCAAAAAAGAGGATTACTGCTCTTCATGACTGATAAAAAACTTGTCGCCAGCGGCAAACGTACCATCGAAATAGAGACTCAGGCCCTCCAAAGACTTGGCAGCCTGTTAGATGAAAGCTTTGCTGATGCCTGTGAATGCCTCCTGGAGACACGCGGAAGAGTGATTGTTATTGGCATGGGAAAGTCTGGCCATATTGCCCGAAAAGTTGCCGCAACCCTGGCCAGCACCGGAACCCCATCTTTTTTTGTTCACCCTGCAGAAGCAGGCCATGGCGATATGGGAATGATCACACATGAGGACACTGTGCTGGCTATTTCCAACTCCGGCAGCACTGACGAAATTTTGGCTTTACTGCCGCTAATAAAAGTCCTGGGGATTCCAATGATAAGCATGACGGGTAACCCTGATTCCCCTATCGCCAAGTCTTCCGATTTTCATCTCAATGTCGGTGTTGAAGTTGAGGCTTGCCCTATGGGACTGGCGCCCACCGCAAGTACGACAACTGCCCTGGTCATGGGAGATGCACTCGCCATTGCACTTCTGGAGACACGCGGATTTACGTCGGATGATTTTGCTTTTTCCCATCCTGCTGGCGCCCTCGGGAAAAGACTCCTGATCAAGGTTTCGGACCTGATGCACTCTGGCGCCCAGTTACCCAGGGTCCCGCTGGAGATGCCGCTTAAAAAAGTGCTTTTGGAAATGTCTGCCAAAGGACTGGGAATTACCACAGTTGTAGATCAAGACAACAATCTCAAGGGCGTCTTTACAGATGGCGATTTACGCCGGGTGCTCGATGCTAACATTGATCTCAACATGGCCACTGCAGCAGATGTCATGCATGCAGACCCCTTTAGGATTCAAGACAACAAACTCGCTGCAGATGCTCTGGGGGTAATGGAGGAACGAAAAATCACTGCGCTGGTCGTAGTAGATGAACATAATCATCCGGCTGGTGTTATTCACCTGCACGACATTCTTCGCGCTGGTGTTATTTGATTCACCTGTAAGACAGAAATATTTCAGCAAGAGCAACCGAACTTTGAGCCAGGAAAATCCGAGTGAACTCACCAAAAAGCTGTCAGCCATCCAATGGCTGGTTCTCGATGTTGATGGAGTACTCACAGACGGGGTTATTTCTTACGATAGCGAAGGAAATGAACAAAAGCGTTTCAACATCAAAGATGGGTTGGGAATCAAGCTTTTACAAAAAGCCGGTATCCAGGTTGGTATTATCACCGGGCGGGTTTCACCCATGGTTCAAAGAAGAGCAGATGAACTGGGCATCAACCAACTGATACAAGGACGCGAAGACAAGGCTGCTGCTCTTAAAGAATTGGCTGAGCAGCTAACAATTTCCATGGAGTCCATTGCCTACATGGGTGATGACTTGCCAGATTACCAGGCAATTGCCTGCTCGGGTTGTGGTGTTACAGTGGCCGATGGACACCCGGATGTAAAACAGGTTGCCGACCATGTTACCTCCTTGCCGGGTGGATTGGGCGCGGTCAGGGAATTTTGCGACCTGCTGCTTAAAACCCAGGGAACGTATGAACAGGTTACGGCCGGTTTCAAGAAGTAATGAAAGAACGCCGCCTTTTACTACTACTAACCTTTCTCCCGATTGCTTTGGCTGTCTATATATGGGATCTGGATGTCAATTTTTCCAGCAGCGTTCTTCCAGAGCCGCAGGAGCAAAAAAGTGATTTGCCCCTGACCATCCTCGAGCAGACCCAAATAACCCAATTCGACCAACACGGATTGCAGGTGCAGCGCGTTAGCAGCCAAGAACTTACATCGTTTGAACTCGACGAGCTCATTCAAATCAACCAGCCAACAATTGAGCTAAATACCAATGACGGTAATTGGACAGCAACAAGTCTAAATGGCATGTTTTACCAAAACGAAAATCGAATAACGTTAAGTGGAGATGTCACTCTGGAAAAGCATGATGCGAACACGCCGGTTGTGATGTATACCAGCCAGCTGGATTACTATCCTGATTCCCGGCTGGCGGAAACGGACGACCCTGTAAGAATCCAGGCGACTGGCCATGATATCCAGAGCGAGGGAATCAGTATTGATTTGGCACATTCCGTCTATGTTCTCACCAATCGTGTAAGAAGTATCCATGAGCCCTTATAAGCCGCTCAATATCCCTCTGTTCTCTGGGGCGATTTTATTTATCGCCGCAATACTGCCGTTGACAGTATTTGCACTAGAGTCAGACCGAGACCAGCCAATAGATATTGAATCTGACCGCGCCGAATTCCATGAGCAGGAGGGATACACGGTATACAGCGGCAACGTCCGCCTTTCCCAGGGAAGCATCCTGCTTGAGGCAGCAGAGATCAGTATCTACTTTGAAGATGGCAACGTTTACAAACTTTTGGCTAGCGGCGATCGTGCCTATTACGAACAGCTCCCAGCTGAAAACGAAGGCAAGGTTGTTGCCCAAGCCAACACTATTGAGTACCTGCTTCAGGACGACCTGATCAACCTTATCCAAGATGCGAGCCTGACCCAGGATGGTGCCACACTAAACGGCGAACTTATTACTTACGATGTTCGCAATCACCTGCTAAAAGCGAACAACCGCAGTGATGATCAGGAGTCTGGCGAAAGCGGCCGGGTTCGGGTCACCATCCCATCGCTCGGAACAGGGAACTAGGCTATGGCAACACTGGAAGCAAAAAATCTGGCCAAGTCCTATGGCAAAAAACAGGTCGTTATCGATGTCTCTATTAAGGTGAACAGTGGTGAGATCATTGGCTTGCTGGGCCCCAACGGCGCTGGGAAAACAACCTGTTTCTACATGATTGCCGGCTTAATACGAGGCAATGCCGGAAAAATTTTGATCAATGATCAAGATATTACCCTTGCACCAATACATGTTCGTGCTCGCCTGGGACTAGGTTACTTGCCACAAGAAGCTTCCGTCTTTCGCAAACTGAGTGTAGAAGAAAATATCCTGTCAGTTATGGAATCTGCAAACGTACCTAAATCGAAACGCAAAGCGCGGGTTGAGGAGCTGATTGAAGAATTCCACATAAGCCATATCCGACATAGCCTGGGAATGTCACTTTCAGGAGGCGAACGAAGACGAGTGGAAATCGCCCGCGCGCTGGCGGTTAATCCTCATTTTATTTTGCTCGACGAACCTTTTGCTGGTGTCGACCCTGTATCAGTCGGCGACATTAAAAAAATCGTCCAGTACCTGAAATCAAAAAATATTGGCGTGTTAATCACCGATCACAATGTGAGGGAGACCCTATCTCTTTGCGACAAAGCATATATTGTTGGCGAAGGGCACATCATTTCAGAGGGGAACGCTGAAGATATTCTTAACGATGAGTTGGTACGTTCAGTTTATCTCGGCAAAGATTTTCGCCTTTAATCTTTTTGTCAGTGAAATCACTATATTTTCAATTCGAAACCTGTGATGCTCTTCGCGAATGACCAGTTCTGGTGCATAAAGCGTTTGAGATGCAAAAACCGTACCGTTAGAATTCCAGCTACACCCTCACAATCCTCAAAGCTCCTATATTGATGAAGCAAAAGCTCTTCCTTGGAATCAGCACACAACTAAAAATGACGCCGCAACTGCAGCAGGCGATCAAGTTGCTGCAGCTTTCCACGCTTGAATTACAACAGGAAATCCAGGAAAACCTATATACCAACCCTCTATTGGAAATTGATGAAGAAGCTAACTCACATGCTGGCGAAGACATTCAAACCGCAAGTGAAAAATCCGAAATGCCCGAGGACATTGGGGAAGCGCTGGATACTGAATATTTCTCCATGCGCAAAACCGGGAGCTCCGTTTCGAATGAGGAATTTACCCATATCGAGCAAGTATCCGGGCAAGGCTTACATGACTATCTCAGTTGGCAGCTCCGACTTTCTCATATCTCGGAACGTGATCTAACGATTGGCGAAGCCATCATTGATTCAATTGACAACGACGGCTTACTTCAAGCGAGTATAGAAGAATTAATTTCGGCAGCTGCGTTAGAAGATCCCGCTGAAGCAGATGAAATTGAAGCCATCCTGAATCGAATCCAGCATTTTGATCCTCCGGGCGTCGGCGCAAGGGATCTTCGAGAATGCTTGCTGATCCAGCTAAAGCTGCTTGGCACTGACCCCGGGTATTCCGATGACAGCACGCTGGAAACCGCCATTAAGATAGTTGATAAATTTCTGCCGCTGGTCTCGCAAGGCGATCTAACCATGCTGATAAAGCAATCCAGATGCAGCAAAGAAAACATCATGCAAGCGCTGGATTTACTTAAAAGCCTAAACCCAAGACCAGGATCGCAGTATTCAGATACTGCTGCGGATTACATCATTCCCGATGTATTGGTACACAAGATCAAAGGTCAGTGGGCTGTCTCTTTAAACCCTGAGACCCTGCCAAAAATAAAGCTTACCGAGCAATACACTGAGTTTGTGAGCCATACTTCAGATAAAGACCAACAGTATTTAAAAGGCAAATACCAGGAAGCCAGATGGTTTCTGCGCAGCCTGGAAAGCAGACACGACACCCTTCTTAAAGTGGCCAAGTCTATTGTGTCGAATCAAATGGAATTCTTCGAGAAAGGGCCAGAGCATATGCGGCCACTCGTATTGCGGGATCTGGCCGAAGAATTGGGTTTTCACGAATCGACCATTTCCCGGGCAACTAATCAAAAGTATCTAAGCTGCCCTACCGGTGTATATGAGCTGAAATACTTTTTCTCAAGCCAGGTCTCGACCACGTCTGGCGGAGAGGCCTCTTCCACAGCGATTAAGGCTCTTATTCAAAAACTTGTTCGTGAAGAGAACCCTCAAAAACCATACAGTGACAGTAAACTGGCCTCAATGCTAAAAGAAGAAGGTATCGTTGTCGCTCGCCGAACCGTAGCGAAATACCGTGAAATGCAAGGTATTGAGTCCTCCAGCGCACGCAAAAGAATCAACTAATTCAATCAATTCGTTACATCGGGCCCAAGCCAGTTAAATTGGCTTAGGAAATTTCAAATCTTGTGCTAACCTGAGATCCCATAACGGGATTTCCTCAACATTGAAAGGAGTTAGATATGCAGCTCACTATCAGTGGACATCATATCGATGTCACCGAAGCGCTAAGAGAGTACGTTACCAATAAAATTTCCCGCCTTGAAAAACACCATGACCGAATCACGAATACCCACGTGATCCTCACGGTCAAAAAACTCCAACAAAAAGCTGAAGCTACATTACATATATCAGGTGCTGATTTATATGCGGATTCTGAATCCGAAGATTTGTACGCAGCCATTGATTCACTGACCGATAAACTTGATCGTCAACTTATCAAACACAAAGAGAAACATCGAAACCACTAATGCAACTCTCAGAGTTATTTTCTCCTGCTCTCAGTTTTACCAAGCTTGAGGGCAGGAGCAAGAAACGGTTGTTTGAAACCGTTGCCAAAAAAATCTCCGAAAACAACCCCTCCCTCGACTCCGATAAGATCTTTGAATCATTATTAGAGCGCGAACGGCTGGGCTCAACTGGACTAGGGGACGGCGTCGCTGTGCCCCACTGCCGACTGGAAGGACTTGAAAAAGAGGCGTTGGGTGCACTCGTGCAACTAAACGAGCCCATTGATTTCGATTCTCCCGACCGAAAGCCGGTAGACATACTGGCTTTTTTGCTCGTCTCCCCAGAAACTTCACAAGGACATTTGGATGCCTTGGCTGCCATCGCGGCCAAATTATCCGAAGAAAACTGTCGTCAAAAATTACGCTCAGCTGAATCGCCCGGGGACCTAGTAGACTTGATGCTAACCAGCTAGACCTAAGCCATGAGTGAAATACAGCTAATTCTGATAAGCGGCCGTTCCGGCTCAGGCAAAAGTGCCGCCTTGAACGCGCTGGAAGATGCCGGATTTTGCTGTATCGATAACCTCCCCGCAGCTTTTTTACCAGAGCTAATAGAGCGACAAAACAGCATGGAGAATGGCAAAAGTATTGCCGTTTCCATCGATGTAAGAACACCTTCAACGGATCTCAAGCGACTGCCTGATTTCCTGCGCAGCTTTGGCGACAAACTGCAAAGTTGCAAAATTCTGTTTTTGGACGCTTCTACTGATATTTTGGTCAAGCGATTTAATGAAACCCGGCGAAAACACCCGCTAACTGACAGCAACACCACTTTGGCCGAAGCATTATTGCGAGAGTCAGAACTACTCACCGAAATCGCTGAAGTATCAGACCTCACAATCAACACTGATCAGTTGTCACCATACGACCTGCAAGATATTTTACGCAGGCAGCTGGGCGTTGACTCAACCGGTGATAGACAATTGATCATTACCTCGTTTGGGTATAAATATGGCGTCCCCACTTCGGCAGACTATGTCTTTGATGTTCGCTGTCTTCCCAACCCTCATTGGATACCTGATTTAAGGATGCTCACTGGTCTGGATCGAGATGTTGCCTCTTATCTGGAGGGGCAGGAGCAGGTGGCAGAGATGCAAGAGAGTATCCAGAACTTTTTGGAAAAATGGGTGCCCGAAATCTTTGCAGGTAGTCGTAGCTATCTTACCGTAGCCATTGGTTGTACCGGCGGAAAACATCGCTCTGTTTATTTATCCGAGCAATTGGGAAAACATTTTCGGACACGGTTCGAGAATGTTCAGATTCGTCATAGGGAGTTGACATGATCGAAACAAAAATAAAGGTGGTAAATAAACTTGGACTCCATGCCCGTGCCTCATCCAAGCTGGCACAGCTAGCTGGGCGCTATGCCAGCGATATAAGACTGGGCAAGGAAGATGAGGCCCTTGTCGATGCAAAAAGTATCATGGGATTAATGTTGTTGGCAGCAGGTATTGGTTCTTCCCTTATTTTGCGCGTGGAAGGCAAGGACGAAGAGGAAGCCGTGGCAGCTATTTCAAAACTCTTTGCCGATAAGTTTGATGAAGGCGCGTAACCTTATTAATTTCTCATATTGATGCGTATTTCTTGCTCTCCGTCGCTGAGTACCAATTCATCTTCCAGAATCTGCTCAATTCGATAACCACTTATCGTCTCCCCTTCTCGATAGGTCGACGAATTGGCAAAAACACGACTCAATCTTGAGTTCCCAGGAAAATAAAGATGGCCACTAAAGTTGGGCATAACTGACTGATTGTCCAACTCATCTTGATCTGATGACACATCTTGAATTGAAAAAGCTTTCTCCATCTCTCCTTGCTGGTTATTCACTTCTTGCTGCCCAAGAGTTGCCGAAGCAATAGTCGCCTCCGACGGATACGGTTTGCTTCCCGTGGGCATTTCGGCTACCCCTGCCCGAGCTTCCGTTTGCCCTCCTTCTATCGCCTCACTTTCTACAGCAGCCACTGGCGCGGCAGGTGGAACAGCCTCAAGAACCCGAAAAGCAACAAATCCAAACACAATCAGCACCAGAACCATTCCAAATCCAACTAACCCAATTAGCCAACGGCTGGCGTTATCAGCAGGGGCTGGGTCGTTCCAGAAATCCTGATCCCAGTCAGAAATTTTTACATCGCTCTCACGACGACGCTCTTGATCAGCTTTCTTTAAGGCACCAAGAATGTAAGACATCATTCACTCCTGAGCCAGAGGGCCAGTTTCATTTTCACGAAGTGCCAATACGGGCAAATCCTCTGTTTGCTCCATCAGGCGAAGAAGCGTCCTCGGCCCCAATAAACCATCCGGTTTTAACCCTTGACCTGCTTGAAACTCAGCAACGTGATCGGCAATTAGTGCCGAATACACACCACCGTTATAGATATACTCATACCCATCCAGAACATCAACCAGCTTCTGCTGCACCCAGGAAACCAATTCCGGGTTACGGGCCCCCGGAGCAACCAACCCCTGATAACCTTCGAGCGCTGGCCAGAGATATAAAAACTCCGCGTTCCACTGCCTTTCAAAGGTCTCCGGTGAAATACGTCGTGAATCCCGGGAATTGCTAATTAACAATTCAGAGTTGCGGAGCTCGTAAAGTAGATAGAGATACTGACTGTCCTCTGTAGGTGTTAATCGCAATAATCCGGGGCGATTAATTTCAAATAATTCTGTCATTTGTAAATCGCTATCCCGCTGGCAGGACAATCCATTTTGCCTGGCAACTTCACACAATTCGTCCTGATCCGTGGCCAGTGCTTCCACTCCCCAAATTTCCAATAATTGCTCGTAGGCATTCAGTCCAGAAAGCATCCCCGGCTCACTTGATGTAGAGAGCACATCAGCTTCGACCATATCTGGCTCTTCTGTTGCAGGCTCTAAAATAGAACCTCTCTCGTCAACCACCTCAGGGACATCAACATTATTCGCTGCACTTTCAGACTCGATGACGATTGGGCTTTCCTGCATCACCGGTGCCGTTTTCGTCGTCGGACGTTGACCCACAAATAAATACATAGCGATAACAGCGAAGGCAACCAGGGCAGTCATCGCAATAATTGGGGACTTTTTCCCGGGCATCGGAGCAACAGGGCTCTTGCCAAAAACTTCATGGCTGGCCGCCTTTACAATCGGGGCTGAAATCTGCTTTTTATTGGTTGCATAGGCGCCTAGCAAAGCACGCTCAGCGAGCAAATTAACAACCCGCGGCACACCATCAGAAAGTTGATGAATTGATCGAATTGACCCCGCGTCAAAAAGTGTTCTATTACATCCGGCTCGGCGTAAACGGTGGGAAAGATAATGAGCGGTCTCCTGGCGATCCAGGGGTTCTAAATGAAACCGCGACACAACCCTCTGGTTAAGCTGGCGCAATTCATTTCGGGCTATCAGGTCGAGCAGCTCCGGCTGCCCGACCAGAAGAATATGCATAAGCTTGGCTGTATTGGTCTCGAGATTAGTCAACAGGCGCAGCATTTCCAGAACATCCGGATCAAGATTCTGGGCTTCTTCAATGACAACCAGTGTTTTCTTGCCCTCGCCATAGGCCTTCAATAAATCGCGATTAATTAAATCTGTCAGCGCTTTAATCGAATCATCATGGGAATACTGCAGGCTAAGTTCAGAGCAAATACTGGCAAGCACATCACGGCTATTGAGCTTGGCATTGAGAATATAGGCCACACGAATATTGCCGGGCAGCTGCTCCAACAGTAGCCGCGTCAATGTCGTTTTACCCGTGCCAACTTCGCCCGTAAGCAAAATAAAACCACCCTCGCGATCAAGGCCATATTTCAGGTGGGCAAGCGCCTGACGGTGCTGAGGGCTGGGGTAAAGAAAAGCAGGGTCAGGCGAAATCGTAAATGGATCCCGCTCAAGCCCAAAATAGTCGAGGTACATTAGTTGCGCACCCAGTTCATTGGCCTAGTTATCCTCGGGGACAACTGTTCCTTGCGATTCTTCCTGATTACCGGCTTCGAACTGCTCCAACACAGTATTAGACGTCTCACCCAATGTTTGTCCATTACCCATGTCGTAATTACGCAAGTAATCAAATCGACGGTTGGTCGTTGCCGTGGACTGTGCCGGTGAGCGCAAAATAGTCGGCCGAATGAACATCATCAATACTCGCTGATCATCGTTATTGTTTCGATTGCGAAATAATCCGCCCAGGATAGGAAGATCACCCAGCACGGGGACCTTGCGATCAGTTCTGCCAAAGTTGTCATCCATTAGCCCGCCAAGGATTAATAGCTGACCATCACCCACCATCACATTGGTTGTAATTGTTCGTTTATTGGTGACCGTATCGGCTGTTCCCAGCGAAGTTGCCGTACCAGCAATACTCGAAGACTCCTGTTCTATTTCCAGACGTACTGCATCTCCTTCATTAATTTGGGGAATTACTTTCAATTTAACCCCCACTTCCTCGCGCTCAATTGTTTGAAACGGATTGCTGGAACTATTATTAGAGTTCGTATAACTACCAGTAATGAAAGGTACTTCTTGTCCCACAGTCAGCTCAGCTTCCGAATTATCCAGCGTAACGACCGATGGCGAAGACAGGATCGTAGTTCGGGAGTCAGTTCGCAGCGCATCAACTATGACCCCAAAAGCTTCGCCATTGTCTTGGTCAAAATCACCGGCAGACAAATAGACGCCTGTATTTAAATTGATATTAGACAGCTCGCTATCTGTCACATCTCCGTCTGCTGCTACACCAATCAGTGTGGGAATAAGGTTGTCAAAATTAGTCAGGATGCCACCTGTATAGCGGCTGGCGCCCGCTAACTGCACATTTAACCGATTGGCTTGTTCCTGTGAAACTTCAGCAATAACCGCTTCAATCAATACCTGTGAGCGGGGACGATCCAACTTGCGAACCACATCCCGGATCTGGTCAATCACCGAGGCCGGAGCGGCAATGACCAAGGCGTTGTTATCAACTTCTGCCTCAATTCGATAGCCTGATCGACTGCCTCCTTCGGCGCCGCCACCGCCCTCTCCGGCAATCGCCAGAAACGTCTCGGATTCCAGCATGCCATCCAGTATCGGCTTGATTTCTTCCGCTTTGGAATAATTGAGATACAAAACCTCGACGCCGCCATTGGAATCAGTCGGAACATCCAGGGACTTAAGCATTTCCCTAAAGGCTGCTCGACCTGTACGTGGCCCACCAACAATGATGCGGTTATTAAATGAATCTTCCACGATACTCAAATTTTGCTGTTGCAAATTTTGCATCTGCGAGGCGATATGCAATGCCTCGGCCGCTGAAATATGTCTTAGATTAATCACATCAATCGCCGACTGTTCTGGCACGTCAATTTCTGCCAAAACTCGCTCCAGCTGAGCGATTTGAGAGACGGTATCCGTAGCGACCAGGTTGTTTCCTGCGTCATATGCCTGCAATAGGGAACCACGGCTCATCATCGGCTTGAGGACAGGTAACAGCTCATTCGCTCGAACATGATTTACACGAATCACTTTGGTTTGTAACTCGCTGCCCATGACCCCAGAAGGGATCTGGAAACTTTGTGCAAAAGGAACAACCCGAATAACAGCACCATCATAAACCGCCTGAAAGCCTTGCACCTGCAAAGCAGAAAGCACCGCCTCGTAAAGCAATTCAGACTCAATTGGCTCGGGAGAAATAATAGTGATCTCTCCCCGAACTCGTGGATCCAGCACAAAGGACTTTCCGGTTATTTCAGCGACGGCTTCAATAACACTTCGAATATCTGCTTCGCGGAAATTAATGCTTACTGTTTCCGCCTTTAGAACGGCAGACACAAATAGCCCAGTGACTAGAAACATCACACCCAGCGGACGAACAACCGACTTTAAACCCACGATTTTTGCCACCATAACCTCATTGAATCCTATTGAACCCTGCCCGCGCCTAGCTGCGGAAGAATTTTCTCGGACAGACTAGCCCCATTTACAAAAAGCTCAATCTGTTCTTCGTCTCGTACTATTGTCACCGGCATAGATGTCATTTGCGAAAACTGCTGCCACATTAGCGGATTGCTTATCATATCGCTCACTGCCG
>JAURLY010000133.1 GCA_030830945.1 Gammaproteobacteria bacterium
CCCAGCTTCCACGCTTAATGGGAGATATCGAGCTACTTCCTGTGGCGAGAAAGACCTTTGCCCAGGATTTAGTCGTTCTCAAAGCCATAGAAGATATGGAAATGTTATCGGCACGTATTGGTAGCCAATACCCAGAGGTTGACCTCTTGTTTAACCTCAGCGAAATCCAGGGTTCTGATTATCATACTGGCTTGTTATTTTCCGCGTATTCAGAACTTGATAATCGTGCTGTTCGTGTCGCCAATGGCGGTCGATATGACGAAGTCGGTCAAGCGTTTGGTCGCTCGCGACCAGCGACGGGTTTTAGTGCCGATTTAAAAGTACTTGCCCAGTTAATGGACGCTGAAATGTCCGGCAATGATGTGATTTACGCCCCGGTCCCTGATGGTGCCGCTACTGCAGACACTATGGAGGGCTTCTGGCAAAAAGTAGCTGAATTGCGCGATCAGGGTTTTCGTGTTCGCCTGGGCTATCCAAGTGAAAGCAAAAATTTGTCTGAATATCCGCTTAGCCAAAAGCTGGTAGCCAATAACGGCGACTGGATTTTGGTCGATTTTGAATAAGAGACTTTAGTAATTTATGGGAAAGAACGTCGTTATTCTCGGCACCCAGTGGGGTGACGAGGGCAAGGGCAAGATCGTTGATCTGCTCACAGAAAAAGCCAGTTTAGTCACTCGTTTCCAGGGTGGTCACAATGCTGGCCACACGTTGGTCATCGGTGGTGAGAAAACCGCGTTGCACCTGATTCCATCGGGTATTTTGCGTAAAGATGTCAGTTGTTTAATTGGTAACGGAGTGGTGCTAGCGCCCGATGCGTTATTGGTTGAGCTGGAAAAGTTGGAAAAACAGGGAATCGATGTTCGCTCCCGCTTAAAAATAAGCCCTGGATGCCCGTTAATACTTCCTTATCATATTGCCCTTGATCAGGCTCGCGAGCTTGCCCGTGGGGAGAAAAAGCTTGGTACGACAGGTCGTGGTATTGGTCCGGCCTATGAAGACAAAGTTGCCCGTCGTGGCCTGCGTTTTGGTGATCTTGCCAACATGGAGAGGTTCGCCGAGCGGCTGGAAGTTGTGCTCGAGTACCACAACTTTCGATTGGAGCATTACTTCAAGGTTGCCCCGGTAGATTTTGATGAAACCTTGGCCTTGGCATCGCAATGGGCGGAACAGCTGCTTCCCATGTCGGCCAATGTCACCGAGATGCTCGTTGCGGCTCGTAATGAGGGCAAAAATGTCTTGTTTGAGGGGGCCCAGGGAACATTGCTTGATATTGATCATGGTACTTACCCTTTCGTGACTTCATCAAACACTACGGCAGGTGCAGCATCTACTGGTACCGGTTTAGGCCCCTTAAGTCTTGATTATGTGATGGGAATTACCAAGGCATATACCACCCGTGTAGGTTCTGGGCCTTTCCCCACAGAATTGTTCTGCGATATCGGTGAGCACTTGGCAATCAAGGGCAAGGAAGTGGGAACTACAACAGGGCGCAAGCGACGAACTGGTTGGTTTGATGCGGTTGCCCTGCGGCACGCTGTTATCGTCAACAGCATATCTGGTCTGTGCATCACCAAGCTGGATGTTCTGGATGAAATTGAAACACTCAAGATTTGTGTCGGTTACAAGGACAAAAATGGCAATGACACAGGTGTTCCCAGTGATTGCGAAGATTTCAGCCAGGTAGAACCCATATACGAAGAAATGCCCGGTTGGCAGTCCAATACTTTCGGTCTTAAGAGTTGGGATGACTTACCAGAAAAAGCCCAGGCCTATGTAAAAAGGTTGGAAGAGCTGGTTGGTGCGCCAGTGGATATTGTTTCAACTGGTCCAGACAGGGTTGAAACGATTATTCTCCACCACCCATTCGAGTCATAGAAGCTGTTAGAGCCATGTGCCAGGTTTTTACTTCGGCTATGGGGCATAAATCCTTGAAGATTTTTTTGAGGTTTGTCGTGGATATTGAAAGCATGGTTGTCCCTTGCCTGCATAATTTTTTCAAAGCTTGATTTGCTGGCTGGTTGGGAATAGTCAGCTATGGTAAAAAGGTTATGTCCGATAGTGCTATCGGAATTATACCGAGGCAATTCAAGGGGGCTTAATGGCCACTAACGCGTTACCGAGAGAGGCTTGGAACAGCCGGCTTACTTTTATTCTTGCCGCTACGGGCTCTGCCGTAGGCTTGGGAAATATCTGGAAATTCCCTTACATCGCGGGAGAAAACGGTGGCGGAGCATTTGTGCTCGTGTATCTGGTTTGCATTCTCCTTGCTGGTATACCTGTAATGATTGCCGAAGTATTTATGGGCAAACGCACCCGTACTTCCCCTGTGTTGGCGGTCGAAAAACTTGCTGCAGAGTCAGGGCAATCGACGAGGTGGCGCTGGATGGCAATTATGGGCGTTATCGCTGGAATGGTGATTCTGTCCTATTACAGCATTGTTGCTGGCTGGGCTCTGGCGTATTTCCCTAAAATGATTTCCGGTGCTTTTGTGGCGATTGATGATGCCGGGTCTAGCGCGTTATTTAATGAACATCTCTCCAATCCCTGGCGCCTTTTAGGCTGGCACAGCCTTTTTATCATCATGACAATGGCCGTAGTGATTACAGGGGTTACTCGCGGGCTAGGCAAGGCCGTTGAGTATCTGATGCCAATTTTATTTGTACTTCTGCTTATTTTGCTTGGCTTTAGCATTTCCCAGGGAGAATTTTCCCACGCAGTAAAATATTTATTCGCATTTGATTTCGGCAGTCTGACAATGGACTCGGTTCTTGCTGCATTGGGACATGCATTTTTTACACTTAGCATCGGCATGGGGGCCATCATGGCCTATGGCTCTTACATGCCAGAAGATACCCCTATAGCAAAGACAGTGCTAACAGTCGCTGCTCTGGATACTTGTGTGGCATTAATTGCCGGTCTGGCTATTTTCCCGATCGTGTTTGCCAGTCCAGCTATCGAGCCGGGCGAGGGGGCAGGCCTATTATTTATAAGTTTGCCTATCGCATTTGGTTCTATGCCCGGTGGGATATTTTTCGGTGCCCTGTTTTTTGCACTGGTGTCTGTGGCTGCGTGGACATCGTCCATCTCCCTGATTGAGCCTGCAGTTTCCTGGGCTGTTGACAAGGGGAAGGCTACTCGGCTCAAGGCCGGTATTTTTCTCGGTGGGATTTGCTGGTTGTTGGGAATTGGATCGGCGCTCTCCTTTAACGTATACAGTGACCCCTGGATATTCGGGTTATTTAACTGGTTTGAATTTTCCGACTTCTTGACCTCTTACGTTATGTTGCCAGTGGGAGGCATACTCATGGCGATATTTGTCGGGCATATGTTTGGCAAGTCAGCGCTTCTGGAATCGATGGATATTGAGGGTTGGTTGTTTGATGCCTGGCGGTTTGTGCTTAGATGGATAACACCGGACCTGATCAAAATCATCTTTTTTCTAGGCATTATTAATATTTTTCTTTAAGAGTTTTTGTGCATATTTCGAAATCAGCGCTATTGCCTTATAACGCCAATCAGCTCTTCGAGCTTATCAATGACGTAGAGGCTTACCCCCAATTTCTGGAAGGTTGTGTAGGCGCAAAGATATTGCGACTGGAAGAGGGGCTTATGGAGGCTCGTCTGGACTTAAAGAAAAAGGGGATAAGCCAGAGTTTTGTTACACGAAACCGATTGAAAGCACCGAACTCGATAAAGATGGAGCTGGTGGAAGGCCCACTGGAATCCTTAAAAGGGGAATGGACAATAAAGCCTTTGGCCGATCAAGGATGTAAACTCAGTCTTGAGCTGGATTTTGAGATTAAGCAGGGTCTAATTATGCAGATGGTTGCGCGTTTTTTTGGTGAAACGGCGAATCGTTTGGTCGACGCGGTTTCCATTGAAGCGGCACGCCGTTACCAGTCAGTTTAGATATCATTAGGTTGTAATCCACCGAATTTACGAAAAATATGTCAGACAAAATCAAAGTGGAAGTGGCTTATGCCACACCCGAAAAGCAGAAAATTCTTACCCTGATGGTTGATCCGGGCACTACGGCGGAGGAAACGGTAATGCAATCAGGGATAGATCAGCATTTTCCTGGAATTGATATGGTTGCCGCCCCAAAAGGAATCTTCGGCAATGCGCTGGGTGCGCGTGGAATGCCTGAAGCCAACGAGTACGTTATGAAAGAAGGCGATCGAATTGAGATTTATCGACCGCTGATTGCCGACCCCAAGGAAGTTCGCAAGCAGCGTGCTGCGGAAGCTGCTGTGCGTCGAGCTAGCGGTAAAGAATCTGAGTAAGTATTTCTGGATCAGGCTATGCCTCTGGCTGCTCCACATTGGAACCTTCTTCCAGCACTTCATCAGGAACAATAGTGCCTTCGTAGGAATCCAGAACATCGTTAACAAAATACACAGTGAATCGTTCTGTGAAGTTTAGTTGGTCCTGGTCTGTGAGCAGATAGTAGTAATCCCAGCGGTTGTCATCAAAGGTATCAGTAACCAGCGGGGTGCCAAGAACAAACCGAACTTGTGCCTTGGTCATCCCTGGGCGCAGTTTTTCGACCATCTCTTCGTCGACAATGTTACCTTGCTGGATAACAATTTTGTGTACACTGGGGAAAAGTGTAAAGTTGCCGCATCCAGTCAAGAATAGTGGCAATATCAGTGACAGAGCAAAGGCTCTCAAATTCATAATTGGTTTCCAATCGTTGTGCGGATGCGCATAATACTTTATCGATTAAGTTAGAAGAAGACGAATATGGGTAACGAAAACCGCGAACTTCGCAAAGCCGGCCTTAAAATCACCATGCCACGAGTAAAAATACTCGAGTTACTTGAACATGCCGATGGTGGCCACCTTAGTGCTGAAGAAATCTATCAACAACTTCTTGAAGAAGGTGAGCAAACAGGATTGGCAACAGTTTACCGGGTGCTTACCCAGTTTGAGCAGGCCGACCTGGTACTGCGGCATAACTTCGAAGGAGGTAAAGCTGTCTTTGAGTTAAATCGCGGCGATCATCATGACCACATGGTATGTACAGACAGTGGTGATGTCATTGAGTTCCATAATGAAGAAATTGAAGAGCTGCAAAGAAAGATAGCTGCTTCACATGGCTATGATCTGGTAGATCACTCACTTGTACTTTATGTGACCCCTAAGAAAAATTAATTGTCTAGGTCGGGGTATAGCTGGTCCAGTGATTATCCCAATGAAACTCAGTAGGGATACGCCGGGAAAGTTGTTCTGCATCCATCATCACCCCAACACCCGAAGCAGCGAATAATTGGTTTCCCGCATTGATGGCTGCTGAACCATCCAGAATTTTTTCGGTTTCCAGAGATTCCAAAGTAGCTCGGTCCCAGAGCCCAATATGATGGCCCTGTGGTGAAGTTGCCATTATCTTTGAATTGCTGGCTGCCACACTGGCAATATAGCCATCAAAGACCTCCCAGCCCCTCTCAGGCTCAGCAAGTGCCGCCCATTTGTGGTTTTTGTATCTATACACCAGAGGTTGGGTAGAAGGGCGAGGATCGGCGTACTGCATACCAACGTAGATTTCATCCCCGTATGCGGCCAAATGTCGAAGACTCAGGCCTGGTGAGGGGTTATCTACAGCCTTGATCTGAAAGGTGAAAGGGTCAATTTCAAGCAGCAATGATTCGAAGTAATCGGCATTGGTGACCATTCGGTTATCCGTTTTCCAGCCGCCAATTGCGATCCACAAACTTCCAGCATGGTTTAGTACTTGGTGGGGCCCAATGCCCGGCAAAGATAGAATATCGGGTGGTGAAGTAAGCTGGTCTATATTCCAGCTCAATAACAAAGCATCACAAGATGATTCCCTTGCCGCAGTAGCCCATAAACGGCCAGCTGAAAATTCCGCATGGCCTTCAAAAAAAATACCCTGAGGGCGGGGTATATGTTCAATGAGGGAGCCAGATTCTGCAGAAAAAACCTGGATAAAATTACCCGGCCTGCGTGCTGCGACAGCTCCCAGTTTTAATTTGGCGTCTATGCAGGGTCCATGAACTCGCTCTGGGGCTTTCAATTGCCATCGGGAATTGCCATTAATATCAATGGCAGCTATACCGTAGTTATTGCTGCTAGTCTGATATCCGCCGATTAGCAAGGTATTGGGTTCGAGATTGCAGCCATGAAGACTCATGAAAAGAGAGGTGCTGACAAGTCCGGCAGACGCTTTGAGAAAGTGCCTGCGGGCAATATTGGCGTTCGACTTAGTCGCCATCGAAATTGCTAAACCCTAATACAACATTTTGCTCCTGCGCTACAGGTCCTTCGATAACACGCTCTGCGTTAATAATGGCTTGTTGCAGTCGTCGCCAATCAAAATCCTGGCTGGATAATTCGGAAGAAAGGGATTGCAAAGCAGTGATATGGGCTTGCAATGATTCCAGTGTTTCCGGGGTCAAATCCATCCGTATGGCTAGTGCCTGTAAGTGCTTTATCACAGAGTCCAAGCTGGTTGAAAAAATCTTCGTTGAGGCATTCATCCGCCA
>JAURLY010000134.1 GCA_030830945.1 Gammaproteobacteria bacterium
ACCAGGTCGGTGATGACTTCTTCATGGGTTGGTCCCATACAAAAATCCCGATCGTGGCGATCTTTCATACGCAGCAGTTCGGGACCATATTGCTCCCATCGACCACTTTCTTCCCAGAGCTCTGCCGGCTGGGTAACAGGCATAAGAACTTCCTGACCGCCCGCACGATTCATTTCTTCGCGAACAATGTCTTGTACTTTATGGAGAACACGCAGGCCCAAAGGCAGCCAAGTGTAAAGACCAGAGGCAAGGCGACGAATTAATCCGGCGCGAAGCATTAGCTGATGACTTATTACTTCGGCATCTGATGGGGTTTCTTTAAGAGTAGATATTAGGAATTTTGTGGCGCGCATTTCTATGGATGTCGATTAGCTGGCCGTACATTCTACGGTCTGGCTTTGTTTGGGTACAGGTTGTTAAGCGACAGAATAAAGTTGGATGTGACCTATGGTCGGTTACTCGATTTCCATTGAGCGATGGAAAGCAACCAATTGATTGCATTCTGTGAGTACTCGTGCAATTTCGCCGGCTTGTTTGGCGATAATTTCCAGTGAACCTTGCGGATCAAACGCGAAGTCGTGGACGGAAGGCACTGAGCGCCTGATTTCCCTTGCAGTTCCAGCCAGATCGGCAATTCTTGGGCTGTCAGAATATTTCATCTCAAACATATCAACACGCCATTTGAGTGACTGGGTAAGATCTCGCCAAAAAATGAAATAGACCCGATCATCCAGCTCGGGATATCGATCTCTGTTGGTAAAGGTCTCTTGGCGAAAGCTGAGAATGGTCGATGTTTCACTGGTTACGCGAACAGTCGCTTGTCGGTCCTGGACATCCAACGCCAAAGATAGCTCGCCAATCATCTCACCAGGGCGTGCCAGGCCGATCTGAATGAATTTATTGAGATCCTCGTCTCTAACGTAAGCGCCCATCTGGCCCTCAACAATAAAGAAAAGTTCTTTCGAGCTGGAACCTTGATGAATAAGAATATCGCCCCGTTTTAACTCGCGTTTTCTACATATGTTCATAAGCACATGAAACTGTGCAGTATCAACTTCGTTAACGGCACGAAAAAAGTTGATTGTGTCCAAGACTTTATTGTCGTCCTTGGTGATGCGATTGATCATAAGTCTAGGCTTCAAGTACGGCTATTTTTTCTTGCCGAAGAACTTTCTCAAAATGCCCCTGGGTGAGCTTGTGCTTGAGGATGATCCCCCGTC
Source organism: Gammaproteobacteria bacterium (assembly GCA_030830945.1). Taxonomy (GTDB): domain Bacteria; phylum Pseudomonadota; class Gammaproteobacteria; order Pseudomonadales; family GM7GCV1; genus GM7GCV1. The sequence continues at coordinate 1,221 of JAURLY010000134.1, forward strand.
CAATCGCTGATATTCTGCTGTATTTCTTTCATGTCGATATTAAAAGAGGCCGTGGACAGATCCTTAAGAATTCTGGCATTTACGCCATCAGTACTGTCCGGCTGCTGTGCAGCGAGACTAATGACCCGTTTTTCTTCCGGTGGCTGGCCTTCTTCATAGGTAATGACCATTACTTTGGGTTTAAGGCGGAATTTATCGTCCTGATCAACAACCACGGCAACTTCGCCAGTATCGAGTTGCAAGATAGTTCCCAGAGGGTAGGTGCCAAGAGATTCAATAAAATGAACGGCAAGTTCGTCCTGGAAGGCACGACCCCGCTGGCTGTACACAAAACGGGCAGCTTCTGAAGACGACATAGCGTCCCGACCACGATTAAGTGGGTTGAGTGCCAAGTCGTAAGCAGTGGCAATGGAGGTTATACGCGCCAGCAGGGGAATATCTTCACCCGCCAGCCCTTTGGGTTTGCCCGTACCATTAAACTTTTCCCTCTGACAGGCAATAATCTGGATGACTTCCTTATGCATCTTGGACATTTCTGCCAATTTGATACTTTCCTGAACTGCCTCGTCAGCCGTCGTGATCTTTCTGCCTTCTTTCTAGCTCTGTAGCTGACCCATGTCCTTGATCATGGAGCCAATAGCTAGCCATTTCAGATCTTGCTCGTCCAGGCCAATATGTCTTCCCCAAAGAAGCGCCTAGGTTGAGGTACGCAGCGCATGGTCATAAACCTTGTTGTTGTGCCGCTGGATCAACGCCAGCCAAGATAATGCAGATGGGTAGGCGACCGCACTGGATACCAGGGTACTGGAAGCCTTGCTAACATCTTGTGGGTTAACCAGGGAATTCTCTGAAACACCTTTAAATACACTAGTCAGTGAAGTTTGCACCTTCTGATAAGACTCTCGAGCGAGTTTCATCTCAGTACTGGACATTCGAGGCCTGGCTTCGTATTTGTCCTTGTTTATAGGCAGCGGCTTCTCTGATTTTTTGTAAGGATCGTTGGGATTGCCCTTTGGTGGAGGTGGTGCGGATCGCTCTTTTGTGGCTTGATGGATTGAGCATTATCAACATAAACAAACTCACACAATTACTGAAGCTTGGCCAATACCTTGGGCGAGTTGACCACAAAACCTTGTAACAGGAAAGGTGATTCCTCCCAAGGGCGATCCAAAGCAGAGACGTACATACCCATTTGTATGTTGGAGGCGGCGATTTTGGATTGTTTAAGTTCTTGTGCCATGTGAATCCATAGTGAGCAAATTTGCTTTGATACCAGTGTTTTAAACTTAACTATTGGCGATATACAGGGCAGATTATCACGGCATTTGGATTAATTTGGTACCCATCAAGCAAACAAACCTGCAAAAGCCTGATAACACTGACCTATTTGATTCACTGCAGCAACTGCCTCATGTATAATCGCGCGCTTTTTAAACAACGACCCATCGGCCAATTCCAGCGAGTATTGCCATGCCTTTCTACGAGTATCGATGTCAGGACTGCGGGCACCAGTTTGATGTCCTGCAAAAAATATCGGATGAATTGTTAAAAGATTGCCCGAATTGCCATAAATCTTCTCTGGTGAAACTGGTTTCAGCGCCATCATTTCGCCTGAGCGGCACCGGATGGTACGAAACCGATTTTAAAACCGATAAAGACAAGAAAAAGAATCTCGCTGAGTCTAAAAACGATTCCAGTGAGAAAAAGGCCGGCTCTGTAGCTGGAAAGACAGATGCAAAGCCTGCAGACAAGCCAAAAGCAAACAAGCCCAAGCCGTCAGCAGCATAAAAAGACCATTCGACATAGAGATATTTAATGCGAACAGATTATTGTGGGACTTTGGGTTCCAAGGACATTGACCGAGAAGTAACCCTGTGTGGATGGGTAGATCGTCGCCGTGATCACGGTGGGGTTATTTTTATCGATCTGCGAGACCGAGACGGTATTGTCCAGGTGGTATTTGACCCAGACGGAAAAGAATTTTTCCAGCTCGCTGACAAGGTTCGGTCCGAGTATGTACTCAAGGTAACTGGTCGAGTGCGCGCTCGTGAGGCCGCAACAGTAAACGCAAACATGAAAACCGGTGAAATTGAGGTTTTTGGTCTAGGCCTGGAAATCCTGAATACTTCCGAAACGCCATCCTTTCAATTGGACGAGCATACCTCGGTGGGTGAGGAAGTACGATTGCGTGATCGGTTCCTGGACTTACGTCGAACCGAAATGCAAAAAAACCTGCAATTGCGAGCCCGAATTACCAGTACCGTTAGAAACTCTCTGGAACAGCAGGGTTTCCTGGATATTGAAACACCGATTTTGACTCGCGCAACACCTGAAGGCGCGCGTGACTACCTTGTGCCCAGCCGTACTCATGAAGGCAAGTTTTTTGCCTTGCCCCAGTCCCCACAGCTATTCAAGCAGTTGTTAATGGTTTCCGGTTACGACCGTTATTACCAGATTGCCAAATGTTTCCGCGACGAAGACTTGCGCGCCGATCGACAACCAGAATTTACCCAGATAGATATCGAGGCTTCGTTTATCGAAGAAGACGACATCATGGGTGTCTCAGAAACCATGATTCGCAATCTGTTCAATTCAGTGCTAAGTGTGGATCTGGGAGATTTCCCGAGAATGCCATACTCAGAAGCTATGTCGCGCTTTGGTTCGGACAAGCCGGATCTACGCATTCCGCTTGAATTGGTCGATGTCGGCGACTTGATGGAAAGTGTCGAATTCAAAGTGTTTTCCGGACCGGCAACAGACCCCAAAGGGCGAGTCGCTGCCATCAAGGTCCCAGGTGGTAATGACAAGCTAACTCGCAAACAGATAGATGACTACACCAAGTTTGTAGGCATCTACGGAGCCAAAGGCCTGGCATACATCAAGTGCAACGATATTTCAGATTTAGCAGAAGGCCTGCAATCACCGATCGTTAAATTCCTTCCCGAAGATGTTCGCGGGGCTATTCTCGAGCGCACTGGCGCTGAAAATGGAGACCTTATCTTCTTTGGTGCTGACAAGGCGACTGTGGTCAACGAATCACTGGGGGCTCTAAGATGTAAACTGGGTGCCGACCTGAATCTTTACACCTGCGAATGGGCTCCTCTATGGGTAATTGACTTCCCCATGTTTGAAGAGACGGATGAGGGCTGGCATGCATTGCATCATCCTTTCACGGCTCCCAGTGTTTCTCCAGACGAATTAAAAGCCAATCCGGGTGAAGCACTTTCCCGTGCCTACGATATGGTTCTAAATGGAACAGAGCTTGGTGGTGGCTCAATTCGTATCCATGATCAAAAAATGCAGAAAACTGTTTTTGATGTGTTGGGTATTAGTGAGGAAGAGGCCGATGAAAAGTTTGGTTTCCTGTTGCGTGCTCTAAGCTACGGAGCTCCACCTCATGGTGGTCTGGCATTTGGTCTTGATCGGCTGGTAATGCTAATGGTTGATGCCGATTCTATTCGTGATGTAATTGCTTTCCCGAAAACGCAGTCAGCACAATGTCTAATGACTGATGCGCCGGGGCTTGTTACCAACACTCAACTGCGTGATTTGAACCTGAGGCTCAGGGAAAAACCTAATTCAGTCGAACCCAAAGCAGACAAATAAATCGTTTACGTAAACCCAACCCGAGAATCATCCAAAAGACAGTTCAGAGGTAAAAGAATGGCAGGCCATTCCAAATGGGCAAATATTAAGCACAAGAAAGCCGCGGTTGATGCCAAACGCGGCAAGGTCTTTACCAAGATCATTCGTGAACTAGTCGTTGCGGCCAAAGCTGGACCGAACCCCGAAGACAATCCTCGATTGCGAGGGGTGGTCGATAAGGCATTGGCTGCCAACATGAAAAAGGACACCATCGAAAAAGCTATTGCCCGCGGCGCTGGTAATGCCGAGGGCGACAACTACGAAGAATGCACCTACGAAGGTTATGCGCCTGGCGGCGTCGCCGTATTGGTTGAATGCATGACTGACAACAAAAACCGCACAGTTGCAGAAATTCGCCATGCGTTCAGCAAGCGTGGTGGTAATTTAGGGACTGACGGATCTGTGGTCTATCTGTTCGATCGTAAAGGGCAAATTTATTATGAATCGGTCGATGAGGATGAGCTCATGGAAGCCGCGCTTGAAGCAGGGGTTGAAGACATCGAATCCGGCGATGATGAATCAGCATTGCTTTACACGGCATGGGAGGAATTCGATGATGTAAAGAAGGCACTGGTCGAAGCCGGGTTTAAACCAGATTCCGCTGAAGTCACCATGATTGCCTCAACGGAAATTCCTTTAGATAAAGATTCAGCTGAATCTGTCTTGGGACTCGTGGAGCAACTTGAAGACCTTGACGACGTGCAAAATGTTTACACCAATGCCGATATTCCAGAAGAGATTATGGATGAGCTGCAAGGGTAAGAG
>JAURLY010000135.1 GCA_030830945.1 Gammaproteobacteria bacterium
GAAATTGGCATAATCAAATCGATTACTTTAATGCCGGTTTCAAAGATCTCGATGGCACCTGATTGTTCCGCATACGTCGGGGGCTTACGGTGAATCTCGGCTCGATCTTCCGTAGCAATTGGGCCAGCCTCATCTACAGGGTTACCCAAAACGTCCATGATGCGACCCAGGGTGGCCGTACCAACAGGCACCTTAATAGGCGATTTAGTGTTATCCACACTCAAGCCACGGCTAAGGCCTTCAGACGAACCCATGGCAATTGAACGAACTACGCCGTCACCCAGCTGCTGCTGTACTTCCAGGGTGAGGCCAGTGCTCTCAACATTAAGGGCGTCATAAACCTTGGGTACGCTGTCGCGTGGAAATTCCACGTCTACAACAGCGCCAATGATTTGTACGATACGTCCGCTACTCATTAGGGAATCCTCTATCTCTAATCTCTATAAATTTTTCTGTGTTGCCGCTTAAACCGCTGCAGCACCACTAACAATTTCTGAAAGCTCTTGGGTAATCGCTGCCTGACGTGCTTTGTTATAAAGCAATTGCAATTCGTCAATCAGGTCCCCGGCGTTATCTGTCGCGTTTTTCATCGCTAACATTCGCGCCGCCATTTCACAGGCTTTGTTCTCTACGACTGCTTGGTAAACCTGTGACTCTACATAGCGAACCAACAAGCCTTCAAGAATCTCGGAGGCGTTATCTGGCTCATAAATGTAGTCCCAATGATGCGCCAATTTTTCATCGTCACTTTCAACCAATGGGAGTAACTGGCGCACAGCCGGTTGTTGCGTCATGGTGTTCACAAAGTCATTGGAAACCAAATACAAGCGATCGATCTTGCCTTCATCAAAGGCTTCCAACATAACCTTGATTGCGCCAAGCAACTCTTCTGCACTAGGGGCATCACCTAAATCGCGAACAGCCGCCAATACATTGCCACCATAATTGCCAAAGAATCCCACTGATTTTGCGCCTATAGCACAATAATCCGCTTCGACTTCTTTCTCGGCCCAGGCTTTTACTTCTTTTACCACCGCCTTGAATATGTTGACGTTCAAACCACCACAAAGCCCTCGGTCCGAAGAAACAACGATATAACCAACTCGCTTTACTTCGCGTTCCATCAAGTATTTGTGTTTGTACTCTGAAGTCGCATTGGCGATGTTGCCGATGACACCACGAATGTGCTCGGCGTAGGGCTTACCCAAGGACATACGATCTTGAGCTCGGCGCATTTTACTGGCCGCAACCATCTCCATCGCTGAAGTGATTTTCTGTGTGCTCTTAATCGAGTTGATCTTGGTTTTTACTTCCTTACCAACTGCCATAACTAGATGCTCTCGTTATTCTCAGTTTTTTAGTAAGTCTGGGTTTCAACGAATTTTTCGATTGCAGCCTTGAAGCCAGCTTCGATATCGTCGGTCCAGTTACCCGTGTCACCCACTTGCGCCATCAGGTCGGTATGTTCGGCATTCATATAGCTCAACAGGGCTGATTCAAAATCACCAATCTTGTTCAGATCTACTGATTTAAGGTAGCCCGAGTTGGCGGCATACAACACCACACCCATTTCTGCGGTATTCAGTGGTGCATACTGCAACTGCTTCATTAGTTCCGTCACTGCCTGGCCGTGTTCCAATTGCTCTCGTGTGGCGTCATCCAGATCCGATGCAAACTGCGAGAAAGCCGCCAATTCACGATACTGGGCCAGTGCCAGACGAATACCACCACCAAGTTTCTTGATGATCTTGGTCTGTGCCGAGCCACCTACACGAGATACGGATAAGCCCGCATTCATCGCCGGACGAATACCTGAGTTAAATAAATCCGCTTCCAGGAAGATTTGTCCATCAGTAATCGAAATTACGTTGGTCGGTACAAAAGCAGATACGTCCCCGGCCTGGGTTTCAATAATTGGCAGTGCCGTCAGTGATCCTGTTTTTCCCTTGACTTCACCCTTGGTAAATTTCTCTACGTATTCAGCATTGACTCGCGAGGCGCGCTCAAGCAGACGAGAGTGCAAGTAGAAGACATCACCAGGATAAGCTTCACGACCAGGGGGACGCTTCAAAAGAAGAGAGATCTGACGATAGGCCCAGGCCTGTTTAGTCAAATCATCATAAATGATCAGTGCGTCTTGACCGCGATCACGATAGTACTCACCAATGGTGCAACCAGCATAAGGCGCCAAAAACTGCATAGATGCGGGATCAGATGCAGTCGCAGCAACAACAATGGTGTGATTCATTGCGCCGTGCTCTTCAAGTTTCCGTACAATATTGGCAACAGTTGAGTTCTTCTGGCCAATCGCAACATAGATACATTTAATACCTGTATCTTTCTGGTTAATGATGGCATCAATAGCCACTGCAGTTTTACCAATCTGGCGGTCACCAATAATCAGCTCGCGCTGACCTCGGCCAATAGGCACCATTGCGTCAATGGCTTTCAAACCAGTTTGCATTGGCTGGTCAACTGACTGACGTTCAATAACGCCCGGTGCGACCTTTTCTACCGCATCGGTAAGTTTAGCTTCAATAGCGCCCTTGCCATCGATGGCATTACCCAATGCATCGACCACACGGCCCTCAAGTTCCGGGCCAACCGGTACTTCAAGAATTCGGCCAGTACAACGTGCCTTAGCACCTTCAGCCAAACCGAGATAGTCACCCAAAACTACGGCGCCGACCGAGTCGCGCTCAAGGTTCAGGGCCATACCAAGCAGGCCGCCGTCAAATTCAATCATCTCACCATACATAACCTCGGCAAGACCATGGATACGAACAATACCGTCCTGGACAGATACGACGGTGCCTTCGTTTTTGGCCTCTGTCGCTACGTCCAGTGATTCGATACGATTCTTGATAATTTCACTGATTTCAGATGGATTCAGTTGCTGCATTTTTTAATTCCTCAGGAATTCCTGATTTCTCTCATTGCCGTTAGTGGGCGATGGCATCTTTGAGTTTGGTCAGACGACCTTTTACAGAGCCATCTATCAGAGTATCGCCAGCGTGAATAAGCGCGCCGCCTATAAGGCTATTATCGGTCTCTACCTCAAGCGAAACATTGCGATTGAGATTTTTACTCAACGCATCTGCCAGTTTGCTTTGTTGGTCGTCATTCATATCGAAAGCCGTCTGGAGTTTTACGTCCAGTACCTGCTCTCTATTGGCTTTCATCAGATCAAACAGTTGGGAAATTTCGCCAAATAATGCGATGCGCTTGTTGTCCGCCATATTGCGAACAAAATTTTGCATCTTGGCATCAAGATCCTCTCCCATAAGGTCTATCAGGATCTGCGCATGTTGCTCTGTCGTTGCCAGCGGGTTGGAAAGGGCCGAAGCCACCTTCTCATCACCGACAACTACGGCGAGCTCTTGCAAAGCCTTTGACCAGGTGTCCAAACCATTCGCCGCATCCGCATATTCAAAAGCGGCCTTGGCGTAGGGTCGAGCCAGTGTGGTTAGTTCTGCCATAGGTAGACTCTTCTGCCTCGCTATTAAAGCTGTGCTGCCAATTTGTCGAGCATGTCGCCGTGAACTTTGGCATCAACGCTGGATTCGAGAATTTTCTCGGCTCCGGCCACTGCCAATACGGAAACCTGGGCACGCAATGCCTCTTTTGCCTGGGCTATCTGCTGTTCAACTTCTGCTTCAGCAGACGCGCGTACACGATCGGCTTCTTCCTTCGCTTTGCCTTTGGCTTCTTCAACCATTTGATCGGCTCGCTTTTTGGCTTGCTCAATAATTTCAGCTGCTTGTGCCTTGGCACCTTTTAGGTCGGCCGCGGCTTTTTCTTTCGCCAGCTCAAGATCTTTGTCAGCTCGATCCGCTGCCGCCAGACCGTCGGCGATTTTTTTCGCACGCTCAGCCATGGCATTAGTGATCGGTGGCCATACATACTTCATGCAAAACAGCACAAAGATGACAAAGAAGATCATCTGGCCAACGAGTGTCCAATTGATATTCACTCTAGTAACCTCGGTTCGTTATTCGTTTGCTACAGGGTGCCAACATCACACCCAAGGCTCGTTTAATTAAGCGCCTACGCCTGGAGCAACAACGAAGATCAGGTACATGGCGATACCTACGCCAATGATGGGCACAGCATCAATCAAGCCAGCCAGCAGGAACATCTTACCCTGCAACATGGCAGCCAGTTCAGGCTGACGAGCAGTACCTTCGAGCAGACGACCGCCCAGAAGACCCATACCTACAGCAGCACCAAGTGCACCCAGACCCAGCATGATCGCAGCAGCAATAATTACCAGTTCCATTTTTTTCTCCTAATTAATAAAAATATAAAAGTGTTAATCCAAACTTCAGAATCAGTGACCGTCATCGTGTGCCATTGATAGGTACACAACCGTCAAAACCATAAAAATAAATGCTTGCAGGGTAATAACCAGAATATGGAAGATCGCCCAGCCTATCTGCAATACACCGCCAAATAAACCAAAAACCCAGCCGGCAGTGTACATAACGGAAATAAGAATAAAGATCATCTCGCCCGCATACATGTTACCGAACAGTCGCAGACCAAGAGAGAATGGCTTGGCCAGCAGGCCTACCAGCTCCATAAACAGGTTCACTGGAATGAATCCCCAGTGATTAAAAGGATGCATGGTCAATTCTTTGGTAAAGCCCATGGCTCCCTTCATCTTGATCGAGTAGTAAATCATCAGGATAAACACACCAAGCGCCATACCCAGAGTGATATTGGGATCCGTCGAGGGAACAATCTTTTGATAAGGCACACCCAACAGGGCTAGCAACTCAGGAACCAGATCAACCGGGATTAGATCCATCAGGTTCATCAGGAATACCCAAACAAACACAGTCAATGCCAACGGTGCGACCATGGCATTTTTATAGTGGAACATGTCTTTGACGTTGCTATCGACGAAGTCCACGATAATTTCAATGAAGTTTTGCAAACCCCCGGGCACGCCGGACGTGGCTTTTTTGGCTACCAGTCCGAACAAAACAAAATAAACAACGCAAATTTTTTTATCATTATAGAATTGGTTATTAAAATCACAAATTCTTTCACAATTCTTTTAGAATTGTGATAGAATGTGATGATTAATTAATACCGAACACAATAAACTTTAAGTTTTAAACGATATATAATTTTATTTATTAAAGATATTAATGAGTCTACAAAATATTTCAATAAATATAGAAAAGATTATAAAAAATAATAAAATCAGCAAAGAATACAAAATAATAAAAGATATGGAAGATAAAATAA
>JAURLY010000136.1 GCA_030830945.1 Gammaproteobacteria bacterium
TAATCTCTGGCGCAGCAATATGGGCAAGGCGAAAGGCGATATTAATGCTGTCGCCATCATAAGTGGAACGGATAGCTTTAGTGCCAGCATTAAATTCAGTTGCCAACAAAGTGGGGTAGATGGATAGCAAAATGATTAAAAAACTTCTTAACATCGAAAGTTGATTGGTTTTTATTAACACTAGATTATAGTGGATAAATACAACGAATGACCGCTTGACCTGCCCCCCTAAAACGGTACCAGTCTTTAAGTTAGAAACTAACTTAAACTGGACCTGTAAGGAGGTCAACCATGCCAAGAAAACACTACAACCCCGAAGAGATTATCAAACTCATTCGTCTGGTTGAGATAGAAATCGATCGAGGTGAAACCACTGGACAAGCCTGTAAACACCTGGGATTCACCGAGCAAAGTTATTACCGCTGGCGTAAAGAGTACGGTGGTCTGCAGATCAATCAGGCCAAGCGGTTAAAGGGACTGAAAAAGAGAATGCCCGGTTGAAGAAGATGGTGGCCGATCTCTCCCTCGATAAAGACATCCTGAATGAGGCCCTCAAGGGAAACTACTGAGCCCCGAGCGGCGTCGGCAGTGTGTACACCATGTACAGCAGCAGCTTGGGGTATCGGAGCGCCGTGCCTGTCAGACCTTGCGGCAACCCCGCACGACTCAGCGTCGCATCTGTGTCATGAGAGAGGATGAATCGATGCTAACAAGGTCCATCATCGATTTGGCAACGGAATATGGCCGTTACGGATATCTCGCGTGACGGCATTGTTGAATCGCCAAGGTTGGCAGGTCAATCATAAACGGGTGGAACGGATCTGGCGACGGGAGGGATTAAAAGTTCCGCAAAAGCAACCGAAACGGGCGCGGTTATGGTTGAATGACGGGTCGTGTATCCGGTTACGCGCTACTCACCCGAACCATGTCTGGTCCTATGACTTCGTGATGGACCGGACACACAATGGCAAGGGCTTTAGGATGTTAACCGTTATCGATGAATATACCCATGAATGCCTGGCCATCAAAACCAAACGGCAACTCAACTCAACCGATGTCTTGGACTGCCTGAATGATCTCTTTGCTATACGGGGCGTCCCGGAACATATCCGTTCAGACAATGGGGCAGAGTTTACGGCTGTTGCGGTACGGGAGTGGTTGTCGGCGGCCAGTGTCCCGACCTTATTTATTGAACCTGGTAGTCCCTGGGAGAATGGCTATAACGAAAGTTTCAACGGCAAGCTACGAGATGAGCTGTTGAATGGTGAGATATTTTATACCTTGAAAGAAGCACAGATCCTGATTGAACGGTGGCGACATCATTACAACACTACACGGCCACACAGTTCACTCGGATACCGGTCTCCAGCACCGCAGACTATGATAACGAAAGCCATATCACCACGATTTGTCATGCCAACCCATCAAGGAGTACAGTAGTTAACTAAACCCAAATCCTAACTTTGAAAGTGGTACCGTTACTGGGGGCAGGTCAAGACCCTTAGCGGATATTTGTATTCTCTGGTAATACCACTTTAATAAATTACTAGGAACAACTATATATTAATATGCCTATAGAAAGCATAGAACTTTCCCATTTTTCCCAGTCTAATTTTCGCTGACTCAAAATGCTTCATCCAATAGTCATATAAGCAACAAATAGCATTTCTAATGACAACATTTTAGTGCTAACAGGGCGCTTACAAAAGAAGTGAAGTCATTAGCGGTTAGGCAAAAACAATAAAATTTTTATATTTTGCTTAATTTGGTGTTATCCATGGGCAGTTATTTATCAATAGCATTAGGATTTATTTTCGCAGTTTTTGCCTACACATTGTTTTACTCGACATCACTAAGGAGTGTGATGCCTTTTATAAAGGAAGGTATATGGTACAACGCAGGTAATATTGCGTTTATACTTTTTATTATATTCGAAATTTTGGGGTTTTATTTTTTACCATAGATTTTTATGCCGAAAACAGGTTTATTTCTGCTTAAATTTTCTTAACTCCAAATTGAGTTCTTGGGGCTAGCCGCTGAATTGTCTGCATAATTTTCAGCGGCATTTAACCCCGCTTAGTTATAAGCGGGTATTTATGCCAATTTTTGTATCTCTTTCAGATTGTCAGTTAGCTCAATAACTTCGGGGGGCGCTACTCCATTGAAGTGGCATGAGGTAGCAAGGCTGTATGCACCTATATTCTTGATAATTACAATATCACCTATAGAAAGTTCAGGGACGTTATCTAAGTCTCCAAGTCGGTCAATGCTGTCACAGGTGGGGCCAGCAAAAACGGCCTTCTGTGGATTATCTCCGTTGGTGTAAATTTCTAATGGGTAATCAATGTGGTCATATATTCTTCCTGATTGAGCGCCATAAACACCGTCATCCAGGTAATACCACCAAATACCTTCTTGTCGCTTAGACCTTCCAATAATCTTTGAGATAAGTGTCATTGATGGAGCTGAAATTGCTCTCCCAGGCTCAGCCATGGCTTCAATGTGCGGGGGCACCATTGTTAGTGCTTCTCTGATTGGGTTGCAAAAGCTCTCAAAGTCTATTTCGATATTTGAATAGTTTGCAGGGAAGCCTCCTCCAATATCGATTCTACGAATATCAGCAATGTTTCTTTCAGCAGCTAATTTGGCAATATCAACACATTTCAATATGGCGGTTTTATGAGTTGTTGCTGACTGAGCTTGCGAGCCTACATGAAAGCATAAACCGTCAATATTAATGCCCATCTGGGAAGCTATCTCAAGAATACTTAGGGCATCTTCCGGCATTGCACCAAATTTTCTTGATAGATCAATTGGGGCATCAGGCGCAGTGAAAGCAAGCCTTAACATTACTTTCACATCTTTTCGGTATGGGGCTAGCTTCCAAAGTTCGTCTAAATTATCGATGACGAATGTTTGTATCCCAAGTGCAACAGACTGCTCAAGGTCACTTACCATTTTTATTGGATGGGTATGGATTATTTTGCTAGCGGGGACCCCAAGAGATAAAAGTGCTTGAACCTCTGGAGTGCTTGCCGCATCAAATGATGCCCCTTCTGAATCCAGGGTTTTAAGAAGCGAAGGATATGGGTTTGACTTGACTGCATAAAAAAGAGATA
>JAURLY010000137.1 GCA_030830945.1 Gammaproteobacteria bacterium
TCATGATCGGCGTCCTCATTTTGATGATGACGCAGCGCGGCGCACCGGCCATCCTTCCCGGTCACAATCCCACTCGCAAACAACTGATCCTTGGCCATCTATGTATGGTGGGTGCTGGTTTTTGGGGCGGTTTTATCCAAATAGGTATTGGCTTCATCATGATGCCCATCCTTAATCGGTTGATGGGACTGGATCTGGTGCGTGTTAATGCACTAAAAGTATTCATTATCCTTTGCTACACCATCGTTGCACTGGCCATATTTGCCACTCAGGTCGAAATACTATGGATCGCGGGTTTAGCCCTTGCTTTGGGTAATTCCATAGGTGGCTGGCTTGGGGCGCATTCTTCTGTAGCCAAAGGCGATAAGCTGATTCGATGGGTACTTAATACTGTACTGATCCTGTTTATCATCAAATTGTTGTTTTTCTAGATAGTCTGGACAGCGCCCAAGTGCCAACATATCCTGAAAACCGGGGTAAAACGGAGATCTAATCATGACTGCCGACTGGGTTTTCCATGTCAAAAGCTTTCGGTCTATTTTCACCATTACAGCGCTGGTACTTTTTGGCGGATGCAGTAACACGCAGCAACCCTCAAATACGGTTATTAATGCCGCCCAACGATTTACGACCATCTCCCGTGTAGCTTCTGAGTTTCAGCCACAGGCCCAGCAAAGCTTGGTCTGGTACGGCGACCTGATCGTCGAAGACTAGCAGTCAACATCCAAAATAACCCCTGAAAACCGTCAATTCATTAAGCAAGTGATTGAACGCCAATTGCGATTACGTAACTACCGTTTTACCCAAGACCCGGAAACCGCAGATTACGTCTTGGGTGCAGCCCTGCTTCTTGATAACAGCCCTGAAAGTAAAAACATTGAGAACTTTCTACAGCTTCACCCAATGGTTGGCGACACCAGAGGCAACTATCCCAGAGGAACACTGATGGTTGCTCTGTTGAAGCCCGGTGAAATCAGCCAGCAATCCGTACTTTGGCGGGGGGCAATTCAAGCCTTTAACATGGGGGAATCCCTGCCCTCAGAATTAAATAGACCGCGCATCGAAGCTTTTATTCACAAGCTCATTGAAGCCGTACCCCTCGCTAGATAATCGAAGAGGCCAGCCTTGAAAACCGCCCCCAAACATCTAATTACTGAGCCACGCTGGGGCTTTGAGTTTCTTCTGATCTTGCTGGTAGCCAGCTTGCTGGTTCCATCCTACATGGAGCCTGGCCCCGCCAGGGCGGCGACATCCAGCCTATTACTTTCTTTTACCCTGATTTCGTCACTGTATCTGGTGGTCTATCAACTTAGGGAGCTTTACATCGGAATCGCCCTGATGATTCCCTGCCTGCTAACCCTTTGGTGGCAACCCCCAATTTCGGAGCCCTGGGATCACAACATAGGCTACCTGCTTTACATCCTGTTCATTCTGTATATTTGCCTGCACATTGGTCGTTATCTTGTTGAAACCGATGAAATCAACACAGATATGGTGTTGGCAGCTATTTGCGTGTATCTGCTGATTGGCTTGATGTGGGCATTTATCTACCTGATGATTGAGACGAGCTCACCTGGATCTATCACCTTCCCGTCACATAATTCTGAGGGCGCCACGTACAGTTTGTTTGTCTATTTTAGCTACGTCACACTAACAACCCTCGGTTATGGCGAGATAACCCCTGTATCTGAAGTTTCCCAAAGCTGGACAGTTTTGGAGAGCATTGTCGGCCAACTTTACCTGACCATTGTTATTGCCCGAATGATTGGCCTGATTATCAGCAGACGTAAATGATGCGTGGGGTTGAGGTAGAATCCCGCCCATAAACATAATTAGCTTTTTCCAAGGGGTAGCCTTTTGGCATCTTTGATCCGCTATATCGATCGCTTTACTGAGCTCGTCGGGCATATTTTGTCCTGGCTATGCTTAGGTACCATGCTGGCCACCGTGCTGGTGGTTTTAATGCGATACCTGTTTCAGGCCGGCAATATGGCAGCCTATCAGGAGACCATCACTTATCTTCATGCCACCGTTTTTATGCTGGCACTGGGATGGACTTTCAAGCGAAATGGCCATGTTCGGGTAGACGTGTTTTATCGAAATTACTCACTTCGCACCAAGGCCTGGATCAACAGTCTGGGCATATTGGTTTTCCTGTTGCCCTTTTGCGCTTTTCTTTTTTTTGCCAGTCTCGATTTTGTCGCCCTGTCCTGGTCTATCTCCGAAACCTCGAATGAATCAGGTGGACTGCCTATCGTTTATCTTCTCAAGTCACTGATTCCGCTCATGTGTGTGTTTTTGGCCTTGCAAGCCACCGCTGAGTTGTTGCGCAACGCTTGTATCCTATGCTGCCAAGACGAAGACAGATCCGTTGACGATTCAGAGGCTGAAGGGAATCCATCATGATTGAGCTAATTCCCTTAATACTTTTTTTGGCTATCTGCCTGCTGTTGATGCTGGGCTTCCCTGTGGCTTTTACCCTGGCAGGTACCGCGCTGGTTTTTGCTGCCTTTGGCATTATCGGCGGTGTTTTTGATCCCAACCTGCTCAAGGCGATGCCGGACCGCATTTTTGGGACCATGAACAACGAAACTCTGATCGCAATACCCCTGTTTGTGTTGATGGGAATCTTGTTGGAAAAATCCCGGCTGGCCGAGGAACTACTGGAAAACATGTCCAAGGCCTTTGGCCGTTTTCCTGGGGGGTTGAGTATCTCGGTTATTCTGGTTGGCATGCTTTTGGCCGCGTCCACAGGCATTGTTGGGGCAACGGTGGTTGCAATGGGCCTGATGTCCTTGCCGACCATGCTTAAGCGTGGTTTTGATCCGCGCTTCGCCACAGGAACCATTTGTGCCACCGGGACGCTCGGGCAAATTATTCCACCATCCATTGCCCTGGTACTGCTTGGCGATATTATTTCCAACGCCTATCAACAAGCCCAGCTGCGTACGGGAGTGTTTAACACCGAGACCGTAAGCGTTGGCGATCTTTTTATCGGAGCCATTATTCCCGGCCTACTGCTCGTGCTTGGCTACCTTGTTTACGTCATCGTCACAGCGCTGATAAACCCGGATAAGGCACCCCCGGCAACAGACCTCGGCGAATTGAGTCGAATCGAACTGGCGAAAAGCCTGGCACCTCCTATTGGCCTGATTTTTCTGGTTCTGGGCTCCATTATTACCGGCGTTGCCACGCCAACCGAGGCCGCGGGTGTAGGTGCTTTGGGCGCATTGCTTTTGTCTCTGGCCAAGGGCCGAATGAATCTTGCGCGCTTGCAGGATTCACTATTAAAAACGGTTGAAACCACGACCATGATTTTCATGATATTGATCGGGGCGTCGCTGTTCTCTCTGGTGTTTCGTGGATTTGGTGGGGAGGAATTAATCCATTCCATGTTCCTGAATATGCCCGGTGGCGTTGTGACCGCGGTAATTATCGTGATGCTGGTGATTTTCCTGCTTGGCTTTATCCTCGACTTTATCGAAATCACCTTTGTGGTTGTGCCTATCATAGGCCCCGTTCTACTCATGATGGGTTTGGACCCTATTTGGCTCGCCATCATGATCGCCATCAATCTGCAGACCTCCTTTCTCACCCCACCCTTTGGCTTTGCCCTGTTCTATCTGCGTGGAGTTTGCGGCGAAGAGATCAAGACAAAAGATATATACCAAGGCGTGATACCCTTTATTGCCATCCAGTTGGCCGTGCTTCTTGCGCTGGCGATCTGGCCAAGCCTGGTTACATGGCTCCCCTCTATCATTAACAACTGAGTATGAGTGGCTTTTATGAGTGACGCTGACGATTCGCAGCATCGCCTCCCTTCCCTAGCCCACGCCTGCATCTGCTTGCTGGGACTTTTGTTATGGATTGCCTTTGGGCTATTTATTCTTAAAGCCGCCCTTCATGGTGTACTAATGTTGGGGCTGGTTTGGGTGGCCGCCAATGCCCTTTTACTGGCTCCCAGCTATAGCAAAATCCGTGAGGCCATGCTTTCTGGCGCCAGCCGAGCTATGCCTGCCATGTTCATATTTTTGCTCATTGGCATTGTGATCGTGACCTTTATCCAGGCTGGCACCATTGGCACACTTATTTATTACGGGCTGGAATTTATGCACCCCGGCATCGTACTCCCGACCGGATTGATTCTTTGCAGCCTCATGTCTTTGGCCGTGGGAACGTCATGGGGAACGGTCGCAACCGGGGGAATCGTCTTGCTCGGCGTTGGCGGAGCCATGGGCATTCCACTGCCAATCATTGCCGGCATGGTGATTTCTGGCGCCAGCTTTGGTGACAAGATGTCACCAATCTCCGACACCACCAATTTATCCGCGTTATCTGCGGAAACCGATTTGTACCAGCATATCCGCAGCATGGCTTACACGACGGGGCCAACCTATCTGATCGTGTTGATCCTCTTTAGCTGGATCGGTTGGGGTTACGCCGATCAGGCGCTGCCTCAGGAGCGACTGGATGTGCTGCTGGTAGGGCTTGAGCAGGCATTTACGATAAATATATTCATGCTGTTACCGCTGGTTGTTTTGTTCGCCCTGGCCATGAAACGCGTACCGGCCGAGGCGGCCATGATGATTTCGTCACTGACCGCAGGCGTGATGGCCATGATCTTCCAGGATCAGAGTATGGCGCAGGTGGTAACCGGTTTTTATGATGGGGCAACGGTTGTAACGAATGTGGAAACACTGGATACCTTGCTCAATCGTGGCGGTATAGTGGATATGTCCTGGACCTACACTCTGGCCGTGATCGCCATTTCGCTTGGCGCCATACTGGAAAAATTTGGATTCTTGCGTGTCCCACTGGAATTCTTTTTGCAAAGAATAAAACGTCGGGGAGCCCTTGTGGCTTCCACAATTCTGACGGCCTTCGCCAGTAATCTGGCCATTGCCGAGTCCTACATCAGCATCATTTTGACGGGTCAGCTCTATAAAAAATCGTTCGATGACCAGGGCCTTGATCGATCTGTCCTGTCACGATCACTGGAGGAGGGCAGCACGCTCCTTACCGCGCTAATCCCCTGGACAACAACGGGGGTG
This sequence comes from Gammaproteobacteria bacterium, assembly GCA_030830945.1. Taxonomy (GTDB): domain Bacteria; phylum Pseudomonadota; class Gammaproteobacteria; order Pseudomonadales; family GM7GCV1; genus GM7GCV1. Next base: position 5,052 of record JAURLY010000137.1, read on the forward strand.
TTCTATGCCGCCACTCTGGGTGTACCGACCATAGAATATATCCAGTGGTCATTTCTGAACTGGATGAACCCGCTGATTGGCATCCTGTTTGCCTGCCTGGGCATAGGGATGTTTCGCAAAAAAACGGACTCCGAAAACAACGTCCCAGCGCAGTAAATCACTCTGTGCTTTTCAGCACACCCCGATAGTCATACATGGCCTTTTCAGAGATTTGCAGCCACTCGTAGGTCATCGTCTGGAATTCCCTGTATTGTTGATAAATACGAGCAAAATCTTCATTGCGCGCAGTTTCTTCCTCGTAATAATCCAAGGCGTGACGCTTAAGCTCATCCAGAACTTCGTTAGGCAACGACTTGGGCTCGATACCCGAAGCGCGTAAATCCCGCAGCGCCTGGGCATTGCGTGCGGTGTACTCAGCCAGCATGTCGGCGTTGACGGCATCGGCCGCCACACGAACTATGGCCTGCAAATCTTCGGGCAGGCTGTTCCAGGCGGTTTCGTTGACGATGAATTCCAGCATGGCCTCAGGCTCGTGCCAAGCCGGCGTATAGTAATGCTCGCCCACTTCATTGAGCCCAAATGATCGATCGTTATAGGGGCCCACCCACTCTGTGGCATCTATAACCCCGGTTTGCATGGAAGTATAGAGCTCACCACCGGGAATATTGACTGCCGTACCCCCTGCCCGCGAGAACACCTCACCAGCAATACCGGGAATACGCATTTTCAGGCCGCGGTAGTCTTCAATGGAATTGATTTCCTTGTTAAACCAGCCCGCCATCTGAATGCCAGTATTGCCGCCCGGAAAGGGGATAACATTTAGCGGCTCATAAATCTCGCGCCATAATTCCAGACCCCCGCCGTAATAAATCCAGGCGTTGTGTTCAAGCACATTCATCCCAAAAGGAATCGCGGAAAAGAAGGGCGATGCCGGGATTTTTCCCTTGTGGTAATAGGCGCCCGAGTGGCCCATTTCGACACTGCCAGTGGAAACCGCATCAAGCACACCGAGTGCGGGAACCAACTCTCCCGCACCATAGACATGAACCTGTAATCGGCCAGCGCTCATCTCATCGACCATCGCGGCAAATTTTTCCGGTCCCATGCCGAGTCCGGGAAAATTCTTCGGCCAGGAGGTCACCAAGCGCCAGTTGTACTCCTGACGGGTATTTCCCTGATTATCAGCAACGGAAATACTGCGTTCGTAAAGCCCGGCTCGCTCACCCACGTACAGGCCAGCAAACAGAACGGTACTCGCCACAAGAGCCAAGACAACCAACGGATGCCAGTTAACTTTGCCTTTTTGATAGCAATTTAAAATCAAGATTTCCCCCTCCAGAAATCAGCTGCCAATCTTACACCGCTTCTAATCTAGCATATGACAGAACAAGCCACTTGGTTCCTTCATTTTCGAAATTAACCTGTACCCTGGCATGCGCGCCTTCGCCTTCCAAATTGAGGATCATTCCTTCGCCAAATTTGGGATGCATCACACGCTGCCCCAAAGAAAAACCGGTGTCGTTTTCCCGTTGCTGGGCGGTGAGTATGGGCTTTGGCTGGGCCCTGTGTCCGGAAAAGCCCGTAGAAAACCGCACTTCCTGTACCAATTCGGACGGTAAATCCCGCGCAAATCGGCTGATGGCATTGTAGCGCTCATCCCCATGAATACGGCGACATTCCGCATAAGTGAGTACCAACTTTTCCATGGCCCGAGTGATGCCGACATAAGCCAGGCGACGCTCTTCTTCCAGTCGGCCTGGCTCTTCGGCAGACATGGAATGCGGGAAAAGCCCTTCTTCCATACCAGCCAAAAACACCAGTGGGAACTCCAGCCCTTTGGCGGAATGCAGTGTCATCAATTGCACGGCATCTTCATTTGCATCGGCCTGGGTATCGCCCGCATCCAGTGCCGCATCCGCCAGAAACTGGGGCAGGGCATCCACCTCCGGGTCTTCCGGTGTGTAGGCTTTGCAGGCGCTGACCAGTTCATAGAGGTTTTCAACCCGCGTCTGGCCGCGCTCGCCTTTTTCTGCTTTGTGAAATTCCAGTAGTCCGGTCATGTCCAGCATCTGATCCACCATCTCGTGCAATTTCAGGTCTTCAAAGCTGGCGCTCAGGTTATTTACCAATTCGATAAATCCGTAGAGGGCATTGGTGGCGCGGGCAGGTAACAGCTTTTTGTCGATCATCTTTAGGCTGGCCGCCCAGAGCGAGCTTTGGTCATCGCGCGCCAATTGACGAATCTGCTCTAGAGTTCGATCGCCAATACCGCGTGTTGGCGTATTAATGACCCGTTCAAAGGAGGCATCGTTTTCGCGGTTTTCCGTCAGGCGCAAATAGGCCAGTGCGTTGCGAATTTCCAACCGTTCGTAGAATCGCTGTCCCCCATAAATACGATAAGGAATCCCCAGACGGAGCAGGGCGTCTTCTAGTACGCGCGACTGCGCATTGGAACGATACAAAATGGCGCAATCCCGGCGAAAATTGCCGCGATCAATCCAGCGA
>JAURLY010000138.1 GCA_030830945.1 Gammaproteobacteria bacterium
ACAGATCATCACCTGCCAGGCAGTGAGTTACCGGATGCCAATGCCATTGTTAATCCAAACCAGCCCGGGTGCGAATTCCCATCAAAGAATCTTGCCGGGGTAGGGGTGGTATTTTATCTGTTGATTGCGCTGAGGGCCCGATTAAGGCAAAGCAACTGGTTTGAACAACAACAGCTCCCCGAGCCGCGGCTGGAAAACTATCTGGACATTGTGGCGCTGGGAACCGTTGCCGATCTTGTCCCTCTGGATCAACTAAACAGGGTGCTGGTATCGCAAGGGCTCAAGTTGCTTCGCAGTGGTCAGGGCAACCCGGGAATTAAGGCGATACTGGACGTTTCAGGTAGGGATTTTTCCCAGGCGCGCTCGGCCGATCTGGGATTCGCTGTCGGGCCCAGAATTAATGCGGCTGGAAGACTGGACGATATAACTGAAGGGATTAACTGTTTATTGGCAGATGATCCTATGGCCGCTCATCAATATGCCCGTGACCTGCATCATATCAATCTGGAAAGGCGGCAGATTCAGGATCAGATGCAAGCGGATGCGGATCGAAGTCTTGAATCGCTCAAGTTGGATCATAACAATTTACCATGGGGATATTGCTGTTTTGAAGAGCAGTGGCATCAAGGGTTGGTCGGGCTAGTTGCAGCCCGTATCAAGGATAATATCCATCGACCGGTTATTGCGTTTGCTCCTTCAGAGGATAATTCGGTACTCAAAGGCTCCGCAAGGTCAATTCCAGGACTACATATTCGTGATTGCCTGGAGCGTATAAATAGCCAGCATCCGAAGCTTATCCAGAAGTTTGGTGGTCATGCCATGGCTGCTGGCCTCACGATCGAAACCAGTAACTACAAGCAGTTCCAAAAAGCCTTCGATGAAGCCACAAGAGAGCTGCTTAACGAGGAAGATTTGCAATCGGTTTTGTGGAACGACGGTGTGCTTGATGACACGGATTTCTCGCTGGAATTCGCTTCTACATTAGAGAATCTACTTCCTTGGGGACAAGGCGTTCCAGAACCACAATTCCAGGGGCGCTTTGGGGTTTTTAGTAGCCGCTGCTTAAAAGAAAAACATTTAAAGATGCAATTGGCTCGGCCAGGAACGTCGAAGGTGCTCGATGCCATTTGGTTTAATGCCCCTGTCGAGCTTATGAGCCTATCGGATGGGCTTATAGATGCAGTTTACCGTATGGAAATAAATCGATTCAGGGGCTCAGATAGCCTGCAACTTCAAATTGTTTATGCCGAGCCAGTTAGTCCTGATTAATCAAAGGGCGCAGGAAATTAAGTACGTAATCCTTGATTAACGGCTGGGCCGTTTCATTAGGGTGTATCCCATCATCCTGCATTAGCTCAGTATTGGTAGCGATCTGTTCCTGATATAAATTTAAAAATGGGGCGTCCATTTCCCCAGCAATTTCCGGAAATATCGCAGCAAACGCGTTACTGTATCGATCCCCGTAATTTGGTGGGATGCGGATGCCAAAATATATTGGCTCGGCACCGAAATTTTTTACGATACGACCTATCTGTAACAGGTTGTTCTCGATCACATTTAACGGGTATCCGCGTAATCCATCATTACCACCCAACTGAATGATTACCCAGTCAGGCTGATGGGTATCCAGTAACGATTGAACCCTGGAAAGGCCTCCCCCTGTAGCTTCTCCACTAACGCTTGCGTTAATGACCTCGTGCTGGCTATCGAGTTCAGTAGTCATTAACTGTACCCAGCCAGATTCCCAGGGGATGTCATATGCAGCGCTCAGGCTATCGCCCAAAACAAGAATGCGATCCGCATAAGCGGGTGCTGTAGAGAGAAATGTACAAAAAAAAGCGATTAAAAATGAAACAATCTTCATGGCCGGTACGTAAAAAGTGCTGCTAGTATCAAAATCTACGAGTCTTTGGGCAAAAAGGTCTGCCCTGTAACCCTCAAAAAGTAACTTTTGCATGATAACAACAAAATCTCTTTGCAAGACCGTTGAAACGAACGACGGCAAACTTGAACTGTTAAAAAATATTAATCTTGAAATTGAAGCGGGCCAAAGTGTCGCCATTATTGGCCCGTCGGGCGCTGGAAAATCCACATTGCTGGGTTTGATTGCGGGCCTTGATATGCCTACTTCGGGCAAAATTTATCTGGATCAATACTGTATTACCGATATGGATGAAGAAGAGCGAGCCAAGGTTCGTTCCGAACTCGTCGGCTTCGTGTTTCAGACCTTTCAGCTTTTGCCGGGCTTGAGTGCGCTGGAAAACGTCGCCTTGCCGCTTGAGCTTCGAGGTGATGGCAGCGCCATAGCAGATGCAAAAATGTATCTGGATCGCGTTGGCTTGGCCGAGCGATATGACCACTATCCGCGTCAGCTTTCAGGTGGTGAACAACAAAGGGTTGCCCTGGCGCGCGCTTTTGCCTGCAAGCCAACCATATTGTTCGCTGATGAGCCTACCGGGAATCTGGATGCCAAGACGGGGGAGAAAATTAGCGACTTGTTGTTTAAATTGAATTCGGAAGAGGGTGCTACGCTGGTTCTTGTTACCCACGAAACCCGTCTGGCTGATCGATGCCAGCGTCAGTTGGTTATCGATGCGGGAGAGATCGTTAGCGATGCTTGAACTTAAGCTTTTGTGGCGAGACTGGAAAGGTGGTCAGCTAAGTCTTATTGCCGCATCACTGGTTTTGGCGGTAGCGGTCGTTGCTGGCGTCGCCATTCTGGCAGAACGAGTTCAAGGGGGCTTGTCACGCGAAGCCAGTGGATTTATTGCCTCTGATCTCATCATTCATTCAAGTATTGAAGTCCCAAGGCTTTACTGGGATAAAGCTGATGAACTGGGCCTGCAGACAGCAGAATCCACCCAGTTTAGCTCCATGATTTTTCGTGACGACCATACACATTTGGGTACGGTTAAAGCGGTTGGGGATTTATATCCCCTGCGAGGTGAATTAACCATCACCGATGTTCCGTTCGCACCGGACGATTCAACCTGGAGTAAAACAAATCAAGGTCCGCGCGCCGGGGAAGCTTGGGTTGAAGAACGCCTGTTACCTATCATGGATATGGAAATGGGTGATTCCATTGAAGTTGGCAATCTAGAGCTGCCTGTGACCAAAGTCATTATCAGTGAGCCTGATCGCGGAAGTGGTTTCTCCGTGATGGGCGCAAGGGTCATGATAAACGCCCAGGATTTGCCTGCCACAGGCGTGGTTCAGCCCGGAAGTCGAGTTAGTTACCACATGCTGGTCGCGGGTGAAGACACCCAGGTTCAGTCGTTTCAGGACTGGTTGGACGAAATGGTCAATGAGGATTACAACGAACACCTGCATTATCACCTGCCGGAGGAGTCCGAGGAGCGTCTGCAAAGCGCATTAGAAAGTGGACGAAGTTTCCTGTTGCTGGCGGGTACGGTCGGGGTGCTTTTGGCTGCAATTGCATTGGCGCTTTCCAGTCAAAGATACGCGGAGCGACACAAAGACAGCATCGCCCTCATGAAGAGTTGGGGATTGTCAGCCTCCCGAATAAGGTCAATTCTGTTTCGGCAAATAGCACTGCTCGGTTTGTTCTGTACAGTCATTGGTTTGTTGCTTGGCGTAGGGATACACCAGTTTTTGCTCTGGTCCATTAGCGATCTTCTTCCCGGGGGATTGCCCCAGGCTGGCATTGGCCCTTATCTGGTCGCTTCCATGACGGGCGTATTTTGTTTGATGGGCTTTGCCCTCCCGGCCATGTGGCATCTCCCAAGCATTGAACCCTTACGTGTTTTAAGGCGTGATCTGCCAACCAGCGTTCTGAGTCTTGGTGAAAGAGCGCTTGCAGGTATTGCCATGTTGATAGGTATCCTGTTTTTCTATAGCTCAAGCCTGTTGATGACTTTTTCCTTCATTGGGGGTGCGGCGTTGGTGGCGCTGGTGCTGGGCGGATTGGCGTACGGCTTAATGACGCTGTTTAAGCGTTGGGCAACCAGGGCTGGCAGTATATTTAGGTTGTCGATTGGCAATTTATGGCGACGGAAGTGGCAATCCATTATCCAGATGATCGCTTTCTCCTTCACGATTATGTTATTGCTGGTGATGCTAAGTATGCGAACTTCGTTACTCGAGGATTGGCAATTACAGCTTCCCGAAGATGCGCCCAATCATTTTCTTGTGAACGTAGCCCCTTATGAAGTGGATCATGTTCAGGACATGCTGGCTGATCACCAACTGCAAAGTGCTGAGTGGTATCCCATGGTCCGCGGCCGCCTAATTAAACAGAACGGTGAGATGATTCTGGAGGAGCGACTGGATCTGGCCGATGGCCTGGATCGTGAGGTTAATCTTACCTGGGCGATGCAATTGCCAGATTCCAATGAAGTTGTCGCTGGAGAGTGGTGGACAGAGCCTGGCAAGGCAGAATTTTCTATGGAAGAAGAAGTTGCTGGCCAGCTGGGTGTGGAGCTCGGGGACATGTTTACATTCAGTCTTGGTGGACTGGAAGTAGAAGCAGAGTTAACCAGTTTACGTAGTGTTGACTGGGACAGTATGAAACCCAACTTTTTCATCATCTTTCCCGAAGGTGTTTTGGAAGATTATTCCCCCAACTGGATTACCAGTGTCTACTTGGAGCGCGAAGACAAGCTGTTTATTAATGACCTCTTGTCTGAATACCCAACTATTCTGGTCGTTGCCCTGGATGAAATCATTAACCGTATTCGCATAGTTATTGACCGGGTCAGCATGGGGCTGGAAATGATGCTAATGCTTGTTTTAGCCTGTGGGATTTTGGTTTTATTTGCGGCGATCGCCACCAGCTTTGATGAGCGTGCACAGGAGTCAGCTATTCTGAGAACCTTGGGTAGCTCGCGTAAAATTGTACTCGGTGCCCTGTTTTTGGAATTTGGCTTTATGGGTTTTATGGCGGGGCTGGTTGGTGCGCTAGGAGCGCAAATTGCCGTGTTCGCACTCCAGTACTTTGTCTTTAATATGGATTTGGTTTTTTACGGCTGGATATGGCTTGTTGGTCCGCTATCAGGTGCCATAGTGGTTTCCGCTATGGGGTTGATGCGCAGTTATTCTTTAGTAACGACGCCGCCTCTTCAGTCCTTGCGAGCATTAGGTTAATTCACTGCAAAGCGAGACAATCAAGAAGAATAAAACTACTCGATTACCGACTTAATGCCATCGGTAATCGAGCTGTGAAAATGTTATTGAGGCCTATTGCCTGACGGCGGTGATGTTTTCACCACCCCAGCTAAAGGAGAATGTTTCCGCGGGGTTTTCAGTATTACCACCAAATTCAAACTGTCCCGGCCAATCTTTGGAGAAGAAGCTCGTTTCAGAATTTGCGTAAATTCGACTCCACTCTGAAAGCAGCGTGCCATAACTCTCAGGCACACCCTCAAAAGATAGGTAGTTGCCACCTTGGTAGCTGATCACATAGGTATTTTCACCGTCGGAATATGTGCCTTCAAGTCGCTCATAAGCCTCTGCGTCCAGCTGAAC
>JAURLY010000139.1 GCA_030830945.1 Gammaproteobacteria bacterium
CTTGAAGAATATAAAGAGATGCTGGACATGCATGCCGATACGTCGGAGGGCCAGTTTAATCTGGGGAGCTTTTATGTAGATAGGGCAAATTATCCAGCAGGGGAGCAGGCCTACATCAGGGCTTTGGAGCTAAATTCTCAGAATCTGGCAGCTTCCATGAATCTGGCGGATTTATACCGATTGATCGATCGGGATGATGAAGGCGAGCCCATATTACATGCGGCAATTGAGTCCGCTCCGCAACAGGCTGGCCCCTATCATTCTTTGGGGCTTTTATTGGTCAGGCAAAATAACTATGACGAGGCAGAAGAATATCTGGCCCGTGCCACTGAGCTGGCTCCTGAAAATATTCGCTATGGCTACGTTTATGCAATTGCGTTGACTTCTCGAGGCAAAGTGGATCAAGGGTTGCAGTTGCTAAGCGATCTACACAATCGGCAGCCCACAAATCTGCAGATTCTCTATGCGCTAGTGGATACTAATCTAAGGTCCAGGTATCTGGATCAAGCCCTGTTTTATGCTGAGAAACTTAAAGCCCTGCAGCCAAAAAACCCGGAGTTAGATCAACTAATTCAATTTTTGCAGTAGGAAATATAAAGTCCGTAAAGATCAACGTCTGACAGTTTCCTATTAGTTGCTAATTGCGACCAAGAATTGAATACTGAATACAAAAAGCACTTATTAATAAAATTCCCTCAAAGGAAATCGACATTGATGCTTATCTTTTCTTGTGCAAAAGCTAAAAACATAGCGCTTTCATTCTTGGCACTCTCTTTACTTTCAACGTCCGCTTTTTCGCAGACAGGCAGAACAGAAATACAACTCTCCGGCGATGTTTGGAACCTGTGGCTTGACCATGCAGCGGTTTGGGCCAATGACGATATCTATTTGCCGCCAGTTGATATACGCAAGCTGCCGGTTAACCCGCCAACTTCAGGGTGGCAGGCACTTCAGGATGGGAGCGCCTCAGACAAAATTGTAGATGTTCCCGGGACGGTTGAAGAACATTATTGGGGAGAAATTGGAGGGGCTGTTCCCAATACCGGTGGGGATTACATCGGTGTTTCCTGGTGGAGTAGAAAATTTGAGGTAGCCCCAGAGCTGGAAGGCAAGCGGATTCGGCTTCATTTTGAGTCGGTTAACCTTCGTGCCGAAGTTTTTGTTAACGGGAAACTTGTGGGTTATGACGTCATCGGAAACACCCCGTTTGAGGTGGATGCGACGGATGCCATTATTTTCGGTGAAGAGAACTCACTGGATGTCCGGATAACTGATCCGGTAGGAAACTTCTCCTGGAATGACAATATTCTGATGCGCTGGGGGGATAACCTGATCCCTGCTGTTCATGGCTTTGGCGGGATAACCGGGCCGGTGACAATGATTGCCAGCGATCAGGTGCATGTCACGAATATCTACGTGCAAAACCAGCCAGACCCCAAAAGGGTAAAGGTTTTTGTGACGCTGGAAAATAATACGGATTCTTTGCAAAAGGGCACCCTTAATCTGGCTCTGCACGAGTATGGGAATCCCAGCGCAGTTGTCTGGGAGAGCATGCTTTTAGGCGAAATCTCACCATCCAGCACTAATACCTTCGAGTTTGACGCCAGCGTTCCCGAGGCAAAGCTCTGGGAACTGGCCGGTTATCAGGGAGAAGGTGAGGAAGACACCGCCCTGTATGAGGCACTAGCCAGGTTTTCAAATGAAGATATCCTGGATTCTCAAAGTCAGCGCTTCGGCTTCCGCTGGTTTGACATGCAAGAGAAAGACGAAGACAAGCGATTTTATCTGAATGGAGAAAGGGTCGTTATTCTGGCGGCCATGACCAGGGGCTATTGGCCAACCAATGGTATTTTCGCTACCCCGGAAATGGCGCAAAGGGATAAGGAAGCCCTGCAGGAAATGGGCTTAAACATGATGCTTCTTCATCGAGCTATCGGCCAACCCCCGGTCATGGAATATGCCGACAAATCTGGACTGCTTACCTATGAAGAGCCGGGTGGATACCGGGTAGCCCAGAACCCTGAGGATAATATTGAGGGACCTGATGAACAGGCGCTGGCATTGCGAAAGATCAAACTGGAAAGGATGGTCATACGCGATCGATCACTGCCGTCCATGGTTATTTATAACTTGAAAAATGAAGCCACGAATCCCCCGGATGACCACGATTATGCAAACGTTAAAATGGTTCATGAGCTGGACCCATCCCGAATCGTCACCTACAACAGCGATCGCAACCGGGATATCCCTTACTACGAGGGTAGAGGCGCCGATCCGTACAAACTGCACATGCTTCCTTTTGATGAAACCATGTATATCAGTGGCTGGTTTGATCAGCATCACTGGTTCGGTTATTCCGGTTATGTCGATCAAAACTATAATCATCCTGGGGATTATTTAAGAGGGTCTGTCGGTGCGCCGCGCGTACCCGATCCTATGGATTATCAGTATCGACTAAACAAAAACGACCTGATTTTCTGGGGGGAAGAGGGCGCATTTGGAACCATGGTTCGCCTGGAAAAAATCAAGGAAGAGCTGGAGCAAATAGGAGCCACGGGCTTCAGGGAAATGGAACATCTCGATTGGTTCAACTTCTACGATGAGTTTCTGGACAAAACCGGTTTTAGAGACTCTTACCCCGATGTAGATAGCTTGACGATGAGCCTGGGGCGAAACCTGCTGTACTTTCAGGGCAGAAATATAGAAAACGTTAGAATGAGCAATGTCGCCGATGCCTATGTGATGAATGGCTGGGGTTCAGCCTCTACCCGGACGGATATTGTCGATATGTATCGCAACCCGACGGCAGATCCAGGACTGATCAATCACTATACCCAGCCCCTTTATGTCGCTGTTAAGTTAAGGAACAAAGTTCTCTCGGTAGGCGATTCGCCTGTGGTTGATTTCTACATCGTCAATGAGGTGGATTTGCAGGGTGAGCATACCCTTTCAGTCAGCTATACCGGCCCCGAGGGAGAAACAGTCTTCAACCAGGATTACCCGGTGCAAGTCACTGGTGGGGAAGAGTTTGGCGAGCTTATCTTAAGGGATATAGAGCTGCCCGAATTGGATGAGCCGGGACACTATAATCTGAATGTTACGCTAAATTCTGGCGGTGATATAAGTGCCACAGGGTTTGACGAAGTTTTTGCCGTCGACCTTGGGGATGC
>JAURLY010000011.1 GCA_030830945.1 Gammaproteobacteria bacterium
CGGTGGGCTCCTTAGAATTAGAAGGAGGTAAAGATATTATCCGAAGTAACCATCATAATGACGAGATCATCCTCGAGCGGCATGGTTTCCAGCCCTTCAGGAGAAATCGCTCCGTAGGCAAATTGGCCATCTTCATTCTGATAGCCAAAGAAAGTAATACGATGATGTTGGGCAAGGCCGTCAATGACTTCCGGAATCGACTGTAAAGGGGCCATCTCCCGCCAATCGTTAAAAGAGTTCCAGTCCGCAGAAATGCGAATGCTTACGCGGTCAATCAGGGCGCTCGTGTTGAATTGATTGATGAAGTACGCAAGAACACCGGCTGTTATCCCCAGAAACAGGGTGAAAAGTGCCGCCATCTTGAAACTGGTGCTGTCTGTATAACGACGAGCGGCAGCATTTCTGTTAACTTTTGCCAATGCAGTTTTCCGGAATCAGGCCTCTATAATGTAGCCAGCACCCCTGACCGTTCTAATCAAAGGGGAATCAAAATCTTTATCTATCTTCGAACGCAAGCGACTAATATGCACGTCAATAACATTGGTTTGCGGGTCAAAGTGATAGTTCCAGACGTTCTCCAGCAGCATAGTACGGGTAACAACTTGTCCTTGATTGCGTACGAGATATTCCAGCAATTTGAATTCACGGGATTGCAAATCAATTTTTTGCCCGGTACGAGTCACCTTTCGGCTTAACAAGTCCATGTATAAGTCGCCGACGGAAAGCTCGGTCACGATTTCTTTACTAAATTCTGTACGACGAACTACGGCTTCAATGCGAGCCATCAACTCGGAGAAAGCAAAAGGTTTCACCAGGTAATCATCGCCACCTGCTTTTAGACCTTTAACCCGGTCATCCACTTCGCCCAAAGCACTGAGAACAATCACCGGGGTGTTATTGCCAGCAGCACGAACGGATTTAAGGATACTCAAGCCGTCAAGGTTCGGCAGCATACGATCAATCACCATGACGTCGTAGGCTTCAGAATTTGCCTTGTTCAGCCCCTCCTGGCCATCATTAGCCATATCCACAAAGTAGCCTTGTTCCTTGAGTCCTTTGGTAATGTAAGAACATACCGTAGAATCATCTTCAATCAATAAAGCGCGCATTCTAGAGTCCTGTTTTTCCGAAAATTCTGAAGATTGAATGACCGAAAGCAAGTTAAGCTAATGTCATTTAATCAGATCACGCAACGAAATGAACCTGCTTATTATCAACCCAAGCGAGCTCTCCCGTGAAAATCTTATCATTCTGGAAGGACGCCGGGCCGAGCACCTCGACAACATCCTGCGGGTCAATGTTAATCAGTTGATACGAACCGGCTTATTAAATGGATCTATTGGACAGGCAAAAGTGACTCATATTGAAGCACAAAGAGTCGTTCTGGAGCTGGATGTAAGCTCGCTTAAACCGCCACCAAAACCCATTCCCTGCCAGCTAATATTGGCCATGCCCAGACCCAAGATGATGAGAAGGGTTCTGCAAAATACTGCGTCTATGGGCGTAAAGGAGATTCATCTGATCAACTGCTGGAAGGTAGAAAAAAGCTACTGGCAAACACCCTGGCTTTCTGAGCAGGCTATTCGGGAAAATCTGTTGTTAGGCCTGGAACAAAGTGCTGATACCGTCCTTCCCGAAGTCAGCATTCATAAGCTATTCAAGCCTTTCGTTGAAGATATTTTGCCAGAATTAATCAGGACTCGAAGGGCTTTGCTGGCCCACCCCAGATCGGACAAACGATGCCCGGTTGACCTCAATGAGGCCTCAAGCCTGATAATCGGGCCAGAGGGTGGGTTTACTGATTACGAAGTCGAAAAGCTGCAGGAAGCCGGAGCAGAGGCTGTCCATGTTGGTGAACGTATCCTGCGAGTGGAAACAGCCATACCCGCCCTTCTGTCGAGACTTTATCCCGCCTGACCGGTGTTTGACTTTCCACTGATGTCGATCACCTGGGTACCTGCAAATAAATCATGTAAACAGCGGCGATCTTTTCGAAAGATAAAGAGGACATCCACGATGGGAAGCACGTTAATGCCAGGAATTACTCCCGCAACCCTAAATGGCAGATATCGCAACGCAATAATCTTATTAAATGCTGGAACCTGATAGTCCATTGTGGCAATGGCTATGCCCATGGTTTTTTTGCCCAAAGTCTGACCAAAGTTATATAGCCAGTACCCGTGAATGCAAACAAAGGCGGCAAAAGCGATGATATTTATATTGACCACTATGCCTAGCGGCAATTCTTTCGTTCGCTCGACAATTCCAAAGACATCGTAGTAAGACGCCAAAGGGAGTACCACTAATAACGCAATCAAGTCATCCAACAGCGCTGCAGCCAAACGATGCGCCCTTGATGCCAAGGGGTATTGCACCGGTGGCACCTCAGTTGTCGGCCCTTCCGGTTTGTTTTCTGGTTCTTGGTTTTGATCTTCCACTAAATAACCTGTTTTTCCCTGAGAGCAGCTATTTGCTCGTCAGTCATACCTAACATTTGTTGATAAATTTCTGCATTGTGCTCACCCCATTGAGGGCCTACCCAGCGCGTCTGCCCCGGTGATTTTTCCATTTTTGGCGCATAGGAGGGAATTGAAAATTCCTGCCCATCTACCGACACTGCCTCGAGCATATCGCGGGCATGATAATGCCTGTCTTCAACAATATCTTCCGCAGAATATATTGGGCCTGCTGGAACCCTGGCCGCGTCGAGTATGCTCATCGCATCGCCTATATTCAGAGTTGCGCACCAGTTAGATAGCGCGGCGTCTATCCGGGCTTCATTCTTAACCCGACCGGGATTTTCTGCCAAGTCTTGGTCATTGGCCATATCCTCTCGCCCAATCGCATTCATAAGGCGTTTAAATATGGAATCTCCATTCCCGCCAATAATCAGGTATTTGCCATCTGCGCAGCGATAGGTGTTCGTAGGCACTATTCCTGTCACCGTTGTTCCGGAAGGCTGTCGAACCACACCTGCGCCCGTATACTCGGGGATGACAGCTTCCATTAAGCTAAACATGGATTCGTACAGAGAGACATCGATTACCTGGCCGCAATTTTTCTCTCCTGAGCGCTCGCGTTGCAGTAATCCCATTAGAATACCCATAACCGCATGCATACCGGCAATGGTATCGCCTATGCTCAAATTTGGTCTCACCGGTGCATCCCCTTCAAACCCATTCACATATCGAAAGCCACTAAAACCCTCACATACAGAAGCGAATCCTGGCTTTTGAGACAATGGACCAGTCTGGCCATAGCCGGAAATTCGGGCAATTTGTATGTCAGGGTTTATGCCTTTCAGTTCGTCGGGACCGAGCCCCCACTTTTCCAAAACGCCTGGTCGAAAATTTTCCACCAGAACATCCATTTGGGGAATAAGCTTCCGAAGAACCTGTTGTCCATCTGCTTGATTGAGATCCAGCGAAATGGATTTCTTGTTTCGAGCCAGGCTATACCACCAATAAGAGTTTTCTCCATGCATCTGACGCCATCGACGCAAGGGATCTCCACCTCTAGGCGATTCAACCTTAATGACTTCAGCACCAAAATAAGCCAGAACGCTGCTCGCGTAAGGACCAGCAATAAGTTGGCCTAACTCCAACACCCTAATGCCGTTTAGGGGACCAGGATTCGCTACTTCAGCCGACACCAAATATTTCCTTCAGTTGTTCAACGGCAAGCTTCATGGAATCAAATGCCAAGGCGTCTTCCGAAATCTCTGTAAGGCGAACCCAGCTCAAACCAGCAACATCATCTGCCGGGATAACTACGGGTTTTTCAGACACTTCTGCATAATAGAAAACATCTGAGGTATGGTATTTAACCCCTTGATATTTATATATATTTGGCAAAGAAAAAGCGTATTGAAAGTCTTCCGGACACCAGTTTAATTCTTCACCCATTTCACGAACAAAAGCTTCTTCAATTGACTCCCCTGGGTCGACAAACCCACCGGGGAAATCGAGCAAGGATTTTGCGGGTTCATTGGCGCGCACACTAAACAAAAACTCATCGCCACAGCGAAGCATCATCGAGGCAGTAGTTGCTGTATTGCGATAAAGCACAAAGTCACAATTGGGGCATGTAAACTTTTGTTCTTTTTCATCAAATGCAGTTTCCGACTGCGAACGCCCGCAGCCGGGACAAAATCGAAAAAGCATAAGACGAGCTAATCCTTTTTAGGTTTTGTATTGCTGGAGGCTGCCATTGCCTCACTAAAAAAATTCTGAAAATTTTCCATGCTTTGCACTCCGACAGGAAAAACTTTCTTAAAGAAAAACTCAGGATCATTCATATCATCAAGGTTTTGCAGCATCTGCTCCCGCATTTTTTCCATCATCTCACGCTGCAAAGGCTCTACATCTGGCAACCCCATCATCTTCCGCGCCTCTTCAGGCGTGAGGTCTATATCTATGTTGACTTTCATCTGTTTCCCCTGTCATTAACTTTCTGTTGATCTGCGATTATGCGCAGGTAAACGCGTTTTTCCTAGGGAGTCAGAAATCAGGCATAAAAAAAGGCGCTAAAAAGCGCCTTTTTCCCAGAAATAACTTAGCTGAGTTTTTCCTTGATTCGAGCGGCCTTACCAGAAAGGTCGCGCAGATAGTAAAGCTTGGACTGACGAACATCGCCGCGTCGTTTAACACTAATGCTGTCAACTAATGGACTAAACGTCTGGAAGGTACGCTCAACACCAACACCGTGTGAAACTTTACGAACTGTGAAGGACGATCCAGCACTGCGATTTTTCTTTGCCAGAACCACGCCTTCAAACGCCTGAAGACGTTCTCGGTTACCTTCTTTTACCTTTACCTGGACAACGACGGTATCGCCGGGGCCAAATTCTGGCATTTCTTTGTTCATTTGCTCTTTTTCAAGTGCATCAATGATTGCATTACGTCCGCTCATGGCAGTCTCCAATGTCATATATGCCTGCACTGTGGCAGGACTGTTAAACCAATTAAAACTATTTGAGCAAATCAGGGCGCCTTTTCTTAGTGCGCTCCTCAGCTTGCTTTCGACGCCATTCAGCTATTCGCTTATGGTCGCCACTTAATAATACTTCTGGCACTTTCTGGCCGGAGAACGTTTCCGGACGAGTGAAGTGCGGGCAATCCAGAATACCCTCAACAAAGGAATCCTGGACTGCTGAATCTTCGTGCCCCAAGGCACCCGGCAGATGCCGGATAAGTGCATCCATCACCACCATGGCGGGTAACTCACCACCACTTAGGACGTAATCGCCAATGGTCCACTCTTCGTCGACCTCCAGCTCAATGAATCTTTCATCTACGCCTTCATACCGCCCGGCAACCAAAATAATATTCCGGTCTGGCAGCGCGTGCTGCTTAACTACTTCGTGGTTAAACGGCTCACCCTGGGGTGACATATAAACGACTTTGACATCGTCACTATCTATCCACGTTTTTGCTGCTTTTACTGCAGCTTGTAGCGGCTCGCAAAGCATCACCATGCCCGGTCCACCACCATAAGGGCGATCATCTACCGTTTGATGCTTATCCGTCGTAAAACTTCGCGGATTAAAGCACTCAACCTTAAGCAGTCCATCCTTCACAGCCCTGCCGCTGATCCCGTACTCAGTTATCGCGGAGAACATCTCCGGAAACAAGGTAACAACTGCAATGCGCATTTTGTTTCATCTCCGCCCGACCTGAGCCAGAGCTAAAACTCGGGATCCCAATCGACGTTAATACGTCTCGCTTCAAGATCCACACCCAGAACAAACTCGCCGTATATCCAGGGAACAAGATGTTCTTTGGATTCCGACTGAACCACGATTACATCGTTGGATCCAGTCTCCATAATTTCTCTGACAATTCCCAATTCATTATTGAGTCCGTCATGCTGAGTAAATACTGTCAAACCAATCAATTGGTGCCAATAAAACTCGTTACTTGGCAAAGCAGGAAGCTGGTGCTGATCAATGACGATATCCGCACCAATCAAGGACCTCGCCTGCTCCCTATCGTCCAAGCCCTTCAGCTTGGCCACCAGGGTCTTACCCTGCTTCCGCCAGTGGAGCACTTCCACCTGGTTCACTTCCCCCGATACATACAGAGACCAGGGGCTATAAGAAAATATATTTTCCCTTGGCTGGGTATCGGAAAATACCTTTACCCAACCTTGAACGCCGTGCAATCCCGATATTTGACCCAACTGCAATTGCCCTTCAGGCAATTTTGGATTTGGTCTCATTGCGGTGACTGCGGCTTCCAATCACATCTGTGTATAAAGCAGATGACTTATTGAACAGCTGCCTTGGCTTCCTCAACCAAAGACGCTACTCGCTCAGATACCTGTGCGCCCTGACCAACCCAGTGATTAACTCGATCCAGATCGACGCGAAGGCGTTCTTCGTTACCACGAGCAACCGGATTGAAGAATCCAATGCGCTCAATGTAGCGGCCATCGCGAGATGTACGACTATCAGTCACAGTCAGGTGAAAGAAAGGACGTTTCTTAGCACCGCCGCGAGAAAGGCGAATAGTTACCATGTAAATACCTTTAAGTGTCTAATTTTCCATGCAAAATCAGCTGCTTGGAATAAATTCAAAATTCTTTAACGGCCACCGGGGCCTTTAAAAGGCGCGTATTCTACGGAAAACGCAACTTTAATGAAAGCGAAAAACAGCAAAAATCCCTTTTATTTCTAGGGCTTGAGAAGCCATGCCTCCATTTCTGGAAACTACTTTTTCGGCTTGCCAAGTCCCTGTAACAATTCAGGGGGAATTCCCCCTGGGCTGCCTGCCCCGGGCAACCCGGGCAAGCCTCCACCTTGACTGCCAGGCAATTCACCCGGAGGCATGTGGGCGCCGGGCATTCCACCCATACCTTTCATCATTTTCCCCATGCCTTTGGCTCCACCCATTTTCTTCATCATTTTTTGCATTTGCTTGTGCTGCTTGAGCAAACGAGCGAGATCCTGAATGGATGTTCCCGACCCCTGGGTAATTCTGCGCTTGCGAGAACCGTTGAGAATATCCGGATTACGACGCTCTTTGGGAGTCATTGAATTAATTATCGCTTCCATTCGTCCAAACTGGTTTTGAGTACCTTTTTGCTCGAGCATCTGCGACATACCAGACATCCCGGGCATCATTTTCATGATGGCACCCATGCCGCCCATACTTCGCATTTGCTGAAACTGGTCACGCATGTCTTCCAGATCGAACCCGCGCCCTTTATTGGTCGACAGTTTTTTCGCAAGTTTCTGCGCTTTTTCTTTATCTACCTTGCGCTCAACTTCCTCGATAAGGCTCATCACATCGCCCATACCAAGTATGCGTGAGGCAATACGATCAGGATGGAAAGGCTCCAGGGCATCGGTTTTTTCGCCCACACCCAGGAACTTGATAGGTTTGCCAGTTACATGGCGAACCGACAAAGCGGCACCTCCACGGGCATCACCATCAACCTTGGTAAGTACCACACCGGTCAAATCGAGCACATCATCAAATGCCTTGGCAGTGTTAACCGCGTCCTGGCCAATCATCGCGTCGATAACAAATAGGGTTTCAGATGGCTTGATGGCCTTCTGCAGTTGTTCAATTTCGGCCATCATGGCTTCGTCAATTGATAGCCGGCCTGCTGTATCAACGATCAAGACATCGGCAAACTGTTTTTTGGCCTGGGAAATGGCGCCTTCTACAATCGCGAGTGGCTTTTGATCAATACTGCTGGGAAAAACATCTACGCCAATTTCTTGTCCCAACGTAGCCAACTGGGCAATGGCCGCGGGACGATAGACGTCGGCGCTGACCATCATGACTTTTTTCTTTTCACGTTCGCCAAGAAACTTGGCAAGCTTGGCCGCTGTCGTCGTCTTACCTGCACCCTGAAGGCCTGCCAGTAATATAACTACTGGCGCCTGCGCAGCCAGATTTAGAGGGACGGCGCCCTGCCCCATGACCACAACAAGTTCATCTTGAACAATCTTGAGAAACTGCTGGCCGGGGTTGAGGCTTTTACTAACGTTCTGCCCCAATGCTTTGGAGCGCACAGAATCGACAAAGGTTTTAACGACGGGTAATGCGACATCGGCCTCGAGTAACGCCATACGCACTTCACGTAGGGTTGACTGGATATTGGCATCCGTCAGTCGGGCGTTCCCACTAATTTTTTTGAGCGTTCGACCGAGGCGATCCTGTAGATTGTCAAACATAACTGATATCTAGATAGAGCGTGATTTCCAAGGGGCGCGGAGCATAGCATACTGAGAGGTTGATTTTGATGCTTTTCCCCTTTCTTGTAACCGGTAATTGGGGCATTTGAGGCTTTGCTGGGAACCTGTTGTGTGACAAACTCCGCGCACATGATTACTGATCTGATTAAGTTACCTTCGTTAGTTCTCGCCATTATCCTGTATGGCGTTACTCTTGTGCTTCTGTGCCGGGGAATCTTTGGTCAGGCAACGATCAGAAAAGGAACGCTGGTCAGCATCAGCCTGTTCGCCAGTGGGTTTCATCTTATCGGCGCTCTCCTCATTATTTTTTCTGGAAACACCGTCGATTTCAGCCTGTTCGCAAGTGGCTCCCTGATTTTTGCCGTTACTGGCGCCATGGTCACCTTAAGCAGCCTGAAGAAGCCCGTGCATGCGCTCGAATTAATCATTGTGCCAATAAGCATGGGCTTAATTATTGCGAGCCTGGTATTTCAGCCAACCAAACTCACTGAATTATCTCCCGGCGTGTCGGTTCATGTAGTACTTAGCATCTTGGCATATGGCTTGATCACCATTGCCACCGCCTCCGCCCTGGTGATGTCTTACGCCAGTTATCAACTCAAGCATAAACACATCCATTCCCTGGGAACGCTTATGCCTCCCCTGGAAACCATAGAAAAAATGCTTTTTGAGATGATTCTGGCCGGTGAGCTATTTTTAACGGCCTC
>JAURLY010000140.1 GCA_030830945.1 Gammaproteobacteria bacterium
GCGCCCTTCATCTGCTACGAGGTGGTGTACCCGGACTTCGTGCGCCGCCAGGCCCGTGACGCGGATTTCCTGGTAACGATCAGCAACGATACCTGGTTTGGTGCATCCTGGGGCCCGCTTCAGCATCTGCAGATGGCCGCCATGCGCGCGCTCGAAAACGGCCGCTACCTGGTGCGGGCGACCAACAACGGCGTGTCCGCCATCATCGATGAAAAGGGCAATATCCTGTCCCGCACGGGACAGTTCCGAGCTGAAGTACTGCGTGGGGAAGTTCAGGTATTCTCGGGACGCACGCCCTTTTCACGCTGGGGATCCTGGCCGATGCTGATGCTATGTGTGACGATCATGGCAATCAACCGGCAAAAATACATGGAAAAATTGAGGACATCCCTTCGACGGAATATGGTCTGATATCGTCTCTATTACTTTATTTTGACTAATTTCTATATAGCCCGGACTCTTTTTTTAGAGGCATGACAGAGCTCCCAGAAAATATACCTGTTTATCTTGATTAGTGAGGGCCGGTAATTTAACCGTACAGGTTTCCTGCCCTTTGCGCAGGTTCAGGACTGCGGACTCGGAATCGATCTCCGCCTGGAAATATCCGTTTTCGTCAGTTGTCGCAAAGCCTTCTGCGTTGGCTATCAGCGCGTTGGCAATAGTGTTCCCTTCTGCATCCCTGATCTGGCCAACAAGGACAGTTATTGACTTTGCCGTCCAGGCGAGATCGACAACATTGCCCGGATAAAGTGTGTGGGTGTAGGTTTCGCCGGAAAGCACTACAAGGTCATTGCCTATGCTTTCCACGTGTATTTTGTAGGTCTTGTAGGCAGCCAGCGGGATGAAGGTTTTTTTGCCGCCCCCGAGCGTTGCCTTTACGACGCCATCTACCATCACGTTGAATTGAGCATCGAGGCTCTTGTCACCTTTCACTTCGACAATCACACCACTGCTGTAATTCTTGCCGTTACCAACCTTATTGCTTTTGAAATTGGTCAGGAAACTCGTGTTAAGCCCGCCAGTAAACTCTGTCAGCCCGGCATCCATGACGTGGCGCGCCGATAAATCGGTACTGCCCCAGGAGCGCTCTGCTTCCATTCTGGCCATTACTGACTGTCTTGTATCGGCGTCAGCGCGCAGAGAGTAGTAGGTATTGTGCTGAGCGGACTGCCTGTGTGCCCATCTGGTCTGCCAACTGCCACCAAAATCGCCGATGCCGGAATCCGGATTGTTGACCAGTGCCACACGCGGGTTAAAGATGCTGTCCCTGTTTCCGCGACCAAGGTTGTAATTGAAGGCAAGCAAGCCAAGCAATTCACCATTGTTTCTCGACAATTCGAAACTGCTGGAAAAACGCCCGCCACCGGTACGTATCGGGTTGCCCCTGAAGCGCAAGCCATAATTTGACTGGTTATACTGGTTCAGTGTACTCGCTTCGCGGTAAAACACTGAAGTCACACCGAACCTGTGCCTAAGATCTAGGGTGGACGATATTTGCGCACCCATGGCGCCAGGCAGAATGCTTTCACTGCGGCCAATGGATTTTTGCGCACTAAGATTGAAACTGATGTTTTCCCTTTCGTAGCGATAACCGAGATTAAAAGCGGCTGCACCGGTTTGCTGTAATGCCGTACCGATCTGGTATTCATGATTGATGCCGCGATGATAGAGGGCGCCCTCAACTGCCGCGGTATTATCCTGGTAGGAAAATGCCAGGCTGGCGCTGCTCTGGTCTGTCACCCTCCGTGTTAAACCAGCACGCAGAAATGAATCGTCCATCTCGTTATTATCGATTGCGCCTATAAAAGAAAGATTTCTCTGGTAATAGCTGCCAGCCTGCATGAAATAAAGCGACTGATCCCGCGGCGGCAAGCGTGATGACTTGGCATAGTAATGCTGCTCGTTGCTGACATTGCCCGCCGAGTCGGTGATCCTGATATCAATGGAATAGGCGCCATGCGGCAAGGCAGAGGTATCCAGTATCTGGTTGCCGGCATCGTAGTAACTGCTTTCCAACAGAATGCCATCCCGGAATATTTCGATACGGCTGCGTGTCGGCAGGTAAACCTGCACCTGGGAACCCAGGGAGTCCTGCAGATCTGTCCGGGTATTCAGGGAACTGGAAACCGAAACGCCCAGCATGCGTGAAGCATCCAGAAACCTGAACCCGCCCGTTTCCGGTCTTAGCAGGCCAACACCGACCTGGCGCCCGCTAAATTCGCGGACCAGGGACAGTTCATCGAAATTGAAACCCTGGTTATCTGTGTAAAGACTACGAACAGTCACGCGGTTTTCGCCGAGGGAAAGCACTGTGTTGTTCGCCAGGTTGAAACTGGCCTGGTCAAGACCCAGACCGGAAAAGTAAATGCTGTTGTTACTGATCAGAGAGGCATCAGACGAAGACGCTGGCAGAAACCGCCCCCGGTCCCCACCCTGGGCATCGAGCAGCGCCGGAGCCACAAACAACCAGATTTGCAGTCTGGAGCGGTTGAAAATAATGGCGACGGAATCAGTCTCGAGGATGCCGCAGTCAATCTGGTAGTCGGAATGGCAAACCAGGTGCTCGTTTCCGGGCAATGCGGCCGATATCAGGTTTTCCAACCCTGCTTCCAACTTCTGGCCCGGAATCAATGGCGCGATCTTGCCGGCCTCCAGCAATTGCACATGCAGGCTGTTGAAACTGACCAGCGATGACCCCAGGTATTCACCACCATAAAAGATATCCGCCTCAGTAACCTGCTCCTCCGCCAGCTCCTCGAAACCTGCAGGCACACGCTGCTGCGCAGCCACAAACGAGCTCGCCAGCTGCAGCATCAGGAAAACGATGAAAAGGAAATGTCTGGCCAACATATCGGTTTCTGTCAGTCAAAGTACCTGGGAATATTTCCCTGCTCATTCCTCACCGTATAGGTGAAGGGGCCATCGAAGGGTAGCTCGCTGGTCCAGCTGTTGCCGGCATAGATGCGACGGTCAGGGAGCGTGACACAGTCCTCGGGGTTCACAGGGTCGCACTGCTTGCCATCAACAAGCAGAAAATTGGTATTGCCGGAATTGCTGAAACTTGCCGCTTTCGCCTGGCGGGCAAATTCGACGGAACTAGAAGCCTGGTTTGGCATGTCGATCACCAGTACCTGGTAGGCAACTACGATATCGAGCCTCGATTTTGTGACTTCATTCTGCGAAAGTTCGAGTTCAGCCGGCGGCTGCACCGGGATGAAATTGACACGGTAGATGATTTCTTCCGCATTTTTCTCACGCAGATTAAGCATCCTGACAACGCTCCTGCCGTTCGGCGGAATGATCAGCTTGTTCGGGGTAACCAGGAACTGCGTGCTGGCATCAGGCGCCAGAGGCTCCATGTCCTGATTATCACTGCCAGGTCTGCTGACTCGGTAAGGCTCAACTTTTACATAAAGAGTTTCTTCGCTGCTGCCATTCATGACCGTGATGTCCTTTCTCGTGACATTCGGGTCATCAAAGACTGCAATGGATGTGTTGACAATCAGCTGCGCCAGGACGTCATTGCAAAGCAAGCTCAGCAAAACCAGCAAATATAAGCGAATCTTCTTCATGATGTTGTTCCTGTTCGTCCTCATTCGGGTTTAACAAGTAAATTGATTTTTCCACCCCGGATCTCGTAACTGTTAACCTGGAGTTCTTCAGTTAGATTTACTGAGATAGGCACCTGGTTATCCGTGGTGCAATCACCGGGCTGCGCCTTGACCATCCTAGATGTCAGACCACTATTCCCAAGTGTGGCGGAAACGGGATACCTGTTGCCGCCTGCCATGGAGACATAGGCCGGCATGTTGTCAGTCGACTCGATCGATACTTCGTAGAAACGGTTGTCAATTGAATTCAGGCAAAATGGCACAGACAGGCGATTGTTCGCATTATCAGAACCCCGCTGTAGGTTACCCAGTACAAACCTGGCTCTATCTGACATGGCATCACTTCGGCCATCGGAATTCACAAAACCTATTACCGAACCCTGCAACTTTTCAAACGTCACCAGGATATTTCCTGCGCTGATGCTTTCAAGGCCGCCTTCTGAGGTTTGGGCAATGGCCATGCAAGGCACCAGTATCGCGGCAGCCAGTTGCAGGACTTTTGCGGGGGCAGGCTCTTTCACTCGGGCTGTACCAGCAGGACGATGGAATCGGAAAAAGTACCTGTTTCGGCAGCAAGTAATGCCTGCTCCTGGATATTCACAGCAATGGCAGCATTGTTTTGGCCGCCGCAGTCAACCGCAGTGTTGTTACCTACGCCCGAAAGCGAACTGGTGCCAACTTCGAGATATGGCTGTTGTACAGAACTATCAACGAATGTCAGTGCGTAATTGATCTTGGCGCCAGTGGCATCCTTAACCAGAAAAAAATTGCCGGAAGCATCCTGATTAGTTGAAGTGATGGCAATGTTATAGGCGCCATTCAACGCTGTACTGTAAACACAGAAGGATTCACTGGCCGTAATGCTGCCGTTACCGGCATAGGAGCCGAGATTGATCGCATCCAGCGCACTGATCTGCACTTCGGAAGCCGATGCTATCGTGAGGCTGACAAAAAAGGAGAATCCGGGATCAAGGGCTGTGCCCGAATAGCCACCAAGCGAAGAAATCCCGAATGTCCCGCTATAGTTACCGGATGTCTTCGCGGCCAGTTCGTCAGCGTTGATTTCAATTCTGAGCCGGGAGTTTGAACCATTCTGGACACAGTTTCTGAATTGACCCAAATGGGAATGGGTTTCATAGGTACTGTCAAACAGTTCGTGGTACATTCCGGCATCTTCTAAAATATCGGTATGCATGAAACGGATAGTTACCCTCCTGTTACCAGTTTCGGCAGTGTTGCCGTCCAGGTACAGGTAATAGCTAGAATCACTACCATCACCAGTAACTCCGAGCCGATAGGGATATCTCTGGCCACTTTTAGGGGGGTTGGGATTCAAGCTATTTGCGGAAGAAACACAGTGGTCATTCTCCAACTGGACAGACCCCGCACTGATATATGTGCCAAAGGCATAATCTGCCAGGGTACGAACCTCAACGTGGTCGGTCTGTGCGCTCACAGTACCTGCCAGGAACAGAAGCGCTACAAACCATTTACGTGATTGTTTCGTGATAGTCACAGTGCACTCTCCGTATTTACAGGACCGACACATAGTGCCGGTCCAGAAAAACGGTGATCAGATGGGGTTAACCAATAGTATCAGGGTGTCAGAGTAAGTATCTGTGGTTGCATCACGGATTTCCTGCTCTGCAATATTGACGTCGATGGACGCATTATCGGTAGAGGAACAATCACGAAAGACGCTGCCATTGAAGGTTGAAGAAGCAGCGTTGTAGCTGACTGCTGAAGCTGAAGAGGCACCAGTGGCAGCACCATTCAGGCGAACGGTGTATTCAATAGTGTCTGCATTAGAGTCGGTACCAGCCAGTTCAAAGCTGCCATTGCTGGATGTTGGCGTAATGGTATAGCCGTCACCGCCATTGCGGTAAACACAGAAGCTGTCGCCCTGATTGATGGCGCCAGTATTGCCAGCACCATAGGTACCGAAGTCGATGGAGTTCAGCGAAGTGATTTCTACGCTGTCCAGTACCTGTAGGTCAAGGTCGATCTGCCCAGTGCTGGTGGCTCCGAGACTGCCATCCTGAGTCTGCGCAATGGCAAACGCAGATGCCATAGTAGAAAGCAGGAAAAATGATTTTGTGATTTTCTTCATGGTATTGCTCCTATTTGTAAGTGGTTTTTTTGTACAACGTCACTTACATTTCAAGAAGCATGCCAAGTTCAGCTTAGTTTCTAGTCAATGTATCTTGTTGATTTACATGCTTATATTTATTAATAAAAAAATAGTCGTATTTTGTTGTTTTAAAGTGAAATAGTTAATTTGCGATTTTTGTTTCAATTTGAAATTACAGGGCAAAAAAAAAGGCTCTAAGAGCCTTTTTATTCAGTGCTAAATATTCTTATTGTTTTTGATCATAACCTGCATTAGTTGCTTGCTTGGGCTGTATTAAAGACACAATGTTGGTTGCAACCTGCTTTTTCAACATCTCTGAATTGGTGACTGCACTTTTGATCAGCTCATACTTACTCATGATATTAACTCCAGTAAACAATTGGTACTAATGAGTAATATCAATATCCATGCCAGAAATAAGAATTAGTAATTTAACACTATCATGTTGATTTTATTATATTTTAATTTTTTTTTTACGAAGGTGTTACCAGTCCGAAATTGAAACAATTGCTATTTTGAAACGTCAAATTGCTACAGTTCATACTATTTGTGCTGCATTGATTGTTGCTAAGGCAGTTTGGGTTTTCTTGATCATAGTTTGGGCAGTTTTTGGCGAAATAGTCACACCAGCAGCAGGATCAGATGCTTGTATTTCAATTTCTTTCATCATGCCAGCAAGTGGAATAGCACCAAATGCAAGACAGACACCTTTCAATGCATGTGCTTCTTGCCTGAGCCTTTCAAGGCTGCCAGATTGATAAGCCTTCATAATTGCTGAATCACCAGTGATCAATTCTTTCCTAAACATTTCAATTAAGCCCAGCAAATCTGAATTACTTGTCTCACGCTGTATTTGTGTAAGGATACTCATGTCGATATAGGGAACAGGACTTTTATCATTTACTTGGTCGGATTTATTTTTCTTAATATTCGACACGCGTGGTAATTTATTTGTAGATAAATATTTCGTTATCTCAACTGCCAATTCTTCACTACCGATAGGTTTTCTTATATATCCATTGAAACCCTCGTTCAAAAGATTATTCATATCCTCCAATTCTGAAAATGCCGAAAAAGCAAGAACCGGCAATTCTTCTTTAGACAATTTCTTTCGTATAGATTTAACAGCCTGATAGCCATCCATGATCGGCATTCCAATATCCAAAAGGGCGATATCGAATTTTTGATTTGCAATGACATTTATAGCATCTTGCCCATTAATGCATGTAGTCACTTCCATTCCGAGATTTTCGAGAATTTCTGCGATAATTTTTCTACTTGACTGATTATCTTCTGCGAGCAGAATTTTTTTCATTTTCAATTTATTAAGGACAGATGCACCGAGATCTCGATCATTTTGTATCAAAGGTGAAATTTGTGATCCCTGAACTTCTTCCACAGGGATACTGGCCCAGAATGTGCTGCCATCATGGTTTATTGAATACACGCCACATTCACCGCCCATTATTTCAGTGAGCTGCTTACAAATAAAAAGCCCGAATCCTCGTCCTGAATTTCCTGAAGACCTTAAAAGTTCAAATTTCCAGAATGGCTCAAAAATAGTCTCCAATCTATCACGTGAAATACCGGCGCCATAATCCCTGACTACCAACTTTAAACACGTTTTTTGGTTACTTATTACTCTGGAAATATCAACATCTATTTTATTATTAGTTGTATGTTTAATAGCGTTATTGATGAAGTTAACCAGAATGTTCTTGATTTTTGATTTATCAGCTACGAAATGATTCTCGATATCGACATTGGTAGTAAATTCCAATTTCAAACTTCCCGGCTCGGTTCTGCTTCCATAAAGTAGCAGCGTTTCATCAATAATTTCCTGTGCACTGAATTCAGAATTGACGATTGTACTATCACCATATTCATAGGATGTAAATGAAAGTATTTCATTGATTTGGACAAGCAGATTTTTAGCAGCGGAACTTGCCAAATCTATATATTTTTTTTCTTCCGGGTTATTTATATGTTTAGCTAGCAATGCCAGCGCCCCAAAAACAGAAGTCAACGGCGTTTTCATTTCATGGCTAATCATCGACAACAGATTCGACTTTTCTCTATTTGCCATTTCTTCTTTCAGCTTTGCAGCTTCTAAATCATCTTTGGCAGACATGAGCTGATCAAGATACCGCTTCTGATAATCCAGTATTACC